>DATKAG010000237.1:0-6010 GCA_035498355.1 Myxococcales bacterium
GTCCAGCCCCACGTGGTAGCTGATCCCCAGGGACGGCGCCCAGTCGGTCTTCTGCTCGAAGGCGTACCGCGAAGGCCCGGCGCGGAAGCCGGTCCAGAGGGGGATGGAGAGGAGGAAGGTGAGAAGGCTGGCGAGGAGCGCCACTCCCTTGTGCTGCCCACCCTCCCCCCGGGGCAGGAGCGCGACCAGCACCGCCCCGAGGAGGGGAAGGAAGGTGACCACGCTGAGCAGGTGGGACTCGATGTAGCCCATGCTCAGCCCCTCACCAGGAAGACGTAGAGAAGCGCGGCCACGCCCAGGGCGGTGACCGCGGCGTAGCGCTGCACGTCGCCGTTCTGGAACCTGCGCGCCAGGGCGCCGATCCAGGCGACCAGGGCGGGGATGCCGTTCACGAACAGCCCGTCGATCACCCAGGCGTCGAAGACGCGCCACAGCCCGCGGGCGAAGGCCCACAGAGGCCGCACGATGGCCCAGCCGTAGAATTCGTCCACGTAGAACTTGTTGGCCAGCGTCCGGCGCAGGCGGGGGACGTCGCGGCTCAGGACCTCGTCGCCCTCCAGTCCCCTCTTGTAGTAGAGCGCGTAGGAGCAGGCCCAGCCCGCCCAGCCCACCAGGAGCGCGATGCCGTAGCCCTGCCAGGGGGTGAACTCCGCCGGCCAGCCGCCGCGCGGCATGGAGAAGAGGCCCTCGCTGAAGTGCTCCCAGGTCCATCCCTGCAGGGCGCTGCCGTGCACCCAGGCCTGGGGCAGGCCGAGCACGAGGCCCACCACCGAGAGCGCCGCGAGGATCCAGAGCGGCCAGGTCATCACCGCCGGGCTCTCGTGCGGGTGCAGGCCCTCGGGCCCCCGGTACTCCCCGGAGAAGGTGAGGAAGTAGCAGCGCCACATGTAGAAGCTGGTGAGGAAGGCGGCGAACGACCCCACGATGTAGATGACCGGCCCCAGCCAGGTGAGGTGCGTCGACCCGCCGGGGGTGAGGGTGAGGAAGCTGTAGGCCCTGGTGTGCAGGGCCTGGGCGAGGATCTCGTCCTTGGAGAAGAACCCGGAGATGGGAAGGATGCCGGTGATGGCGATGGTGGCGATGAGGAACGTCCAGCGGGTGGAGGGCATGTAGCGGCGCAGCCCGCCCATCCGCGTCATGTCCTGCTCGCCGTGCAGCCCGTGGATCACCGCCCCGGAGCAGAGGAAGAGGCAGGCCTTGAAGAAGGCGTGCGTGATCAGGTGCATCGTGCCGGCGAAGAAGGCCCCCACCCCCACCCCGATGAACATGAAGCCCAGCTGGGAGACGGTGGAATAGGCGAGCACCTTCTTGATGTCGTTCTGCGAGGTGCCGATCAAGGCGGCCCAGAGCGCGGTGAGCACCCCCACCGTGGCCACCAGGGCGAGGATCCCCGGCGCACTGACGTAGAGGTGGCTCAGCCGCGCCACCATGTACACGCCGGCGGTGACCATGGTGGCGGCGTGGATCAGGGCGGAGACCGGCGTCGGGCCGGCCATGGCGTCGGGCAGCCAGACGTAGAGGGGAAGCTGCGCGCTCTTGCCGGTGGCCCCGATGAAGAGGCAGAGCGCCGCCATCGTCGCCACCGCGATGGGCAGCGCCGCCGAGTTGATCTGGGCGATGTTCACCGTCCCCGTCTGGCGGTAGAGGATGAAGATGCCGATGAGGAAGCCCAGATCGCCGATGCGGTTGACCACGAAGGCCTTGCGCCCCGCGTAGGCCTTCTCCTCGTCGGTGAACCAGTAGCCGATGAGCAGGTAGCTGCAGAGGCCCACGCCCTCCCAGCCCACGAACATGGCGACGAGGTTGTCGCCCAGGACGAGCGTGAGCATGGCGGCGACGAACAGGTTCAGGTAGGCGAAGTACCGCCAGTACCCCGGATCCTCGTCGATGTAGCCCACCGAGTAGACGTGGATGAGGAAGCCCACGCCGGTGACCACCAGGGTGAGCGCGCCGGAGAGGCGGTCGAAGGAGAACGCCATCTCCACCCGCAGCGCGCCGGCGGAGAACCAGTTGAAGGAGAGCTGGTGGAAGAGCTGCGTCTCCTCGGAGAGCCTGACGAAGGCGCTCAGGCCGATGAGGAAGGAGAGGAGGACGGAGACCAGGGCCACGGCGTAGAGCCAGGCCTTGGGCAGCCACTTGCCACAAAGGCCGCAGATCGCGGCCCCGATCAGGGGGAGGAGCGGAACCAGTTGCAGCCAGGAGACTTCCACTGATCGGCTCCTAGAGCTTGAGCGTGTCGAACTCGTCGACGTTGACGGAGGTGCGGCTGCGAAAGACGGCGATGATGATCGCCAGCCCCACCGCGGCCTCGGCGGCGGCGGTGGCGATGACGAAGAACACCGCCGCGTGGCCGCTGAGGAAGCTGCCCGTGGGCGGCTCCCGCACCAGGGGGAAGCGGGAGAAGGCGAGGAAGGTGAGGTTCACGGCGTTGAGCATCAGCTCGATGCTCATGAGGACGATGATGGCGTTGCGCCTCAGCACCACCCCTGCGGCCCCCAGGGCGAAGAGCAGGGCGGCGAGCACCAGGTAGTGCTGGGGCTGGTGGGCGTGGAAGAAGTCCATCAGATTTTCCCCTTGGCCACCACCACCGCCGCCACCACCGCCACCAGCAGCAAGAGCGAGGTCAGCTCGAAGGGGAGCACCGAGGCGAGATAGAGCGTGCGCCCCACCGCCTTCACCCCTCCGAATCCGGCGATGGCGGCCGCGTTGTCGCGGATCCCCTCCGCGGGATAGGCCGGGCCCAGCGCCTTCCAGGCGATCACTCCCGCCGCCGCCGCCACCGCGAGCAGCCCGATCCCCTTCCAGGCCGTGAGCCGCTGCTCCCCCAACTCCTCCTCCTTGAGGTTGAGGAGCATGATGACGAAGACGAACAGCACCATCACCGCGCCGGCGTAGACCAGCACCTGGAGGATGGCGATCAAGTGCGCCCCCAGCAGCACATAGATGCCGGCGAGGAAGAAGAAGCACCCCACCAGGGAGAGCGCCCCGTAGATGGGATTGCGCCGGAAGACCACCTGCGCCCCGGCGAAGAGCACGCCGAGGGCGAAGAGGTAGAAGAGGATCATCTCCGCCACGTCAGCCTCGCACCAGCGCGTCGAAGTCGGCGCGGAACTTCTCGATGTAGCTCTTCGCCGGCATGGCGGCGCCGTCGGCCAGGGCGCAGATGGTCTTCATCTCCATCTGCCGGGCGATCTGGTGGACGTTGTCCACGTCCTGCTTCTCCCCCTTGCCGGCGACGATCTTGTCCAGAAGGTGCGAGAGCCAGGCCGTCCCCTCCCGGCAAGGCGTGCACTGCCCGCAGCTCTCGTGGGCGTAGAAGCGCATCACGTTGGCCAGGGCGTACGCCATGTTCACCGACTGGTCGAGGTAGACCACCGCCCCCGAGCCGGCCATGGTCTTCTTCGCCTTCAGGGTGTCGAAGTCGCTGGCCCACTCCGCTTCCGCCGCGGTCATGATCGCCGAGCTGCTGCCCCCGGGGATGATGGCCTTGAGGGTGGAGCCTTCCCGCATCCCCCCGCAGTAGTCGTCGAGCAGGGCCTTGAAGGTGATGCCCATGGGGGCCTCGAACACCCCCGTCTTCTTCACGTGGCCGCTGACGGCGTAGAGCCGGGTGCCGCCGTTCTTGGGGGTGAGGCCGATGCGGCTGTAGGCGTCGCCCCCCAGGGAGATGATGGGCGGCAGGTTCGCCATCGTCTCCACGTTCTGCACCGCGGTGGGCTGCTTGAAGAGCCCGCCGCCCGCGTTCGCCGGGAAGGGCGGCTTGAGGCGGGGATAGCCCTTGCGGCCCTCCAGCGACTCGAGCAGCCCCGTCTCCTCGCCGCAGATGTAGGCGCCGGCGCCGTACACCGCGTGCATCTCCAGGTCGAATCCCGAGCCGAGGATGTTCTTGCCCACGAAGCCCGCCGCGTACGCCTCGTCGATGGCCTGCTGCAGGCGCGCCATCGCGCTCTCGCGGAACTCGCCGCGGCAGTAGACGTAGGTGAGGTGGCAGTCGATGGCGTAGCAGCCGATGATCAGCCCCTCGATGAACATGTGGGGGCTGCGCAGGAGGATCTCCCGGTCCTTGAAGGTCCCCGGCTCGCCCTCGTCCGCGTTCACCACCAGGTACTTGGGGAAGCTGGTCTCCTTGCGGACGAAGTTCCACTTCATCCCGGTGGGGAACCCCGCTCCTCCCCGCCCGCGCAGGTTGGACTTCACCACCTCGTCCACGATCTGCTGGGGCTGGAGCTTGAGCGCCTTGGGCAGGGCCTGGTACCCGCCGCCCTGGCGGTAGGTGTCCAGCGTCCAGCTCCTGGGCTTGTCCCAGTCGGCGGTGAGGAGCTTCTGCACGGCCATCAGCGCGGCTCCTCGCTGCCGGCGGGGGGCTTCGCCATGGGCTGCCCCGGCTTCTCGCGCAGCTCGCCGATCAATTTCTCCACCGAGTCGGGGGTGACGCCCTCCACGTAGGTGAAGTTGTTGACCAGGGCCGCCGGAGCGTTGCCGCAGGCGGCGAGGCAGGCCACCTCCTCCAGCGAGAACTGGCCGTCCGGCGTGGTCTGCCCGGGGCGGATGCCCAGGACCTGCGAGCAGCGCTGCAGGACCTTCTCCGATCCCATCGCCCAGCAGGAGATGGAGTTGCACACCCCGATGTGGTGCCTCCCCACCGGGCGCAGCCGGTACATGGTGTAGAAGGTGGCGACCTCCCGCACCCGGACCGGCGGAACGTCCAGGCGGAACCCCACGTAGGCCATGACCGGCTCCGACAGCCACCCCAACTCGTCCTGGGCGAGGTGCAGGGCGGCGAGCAGCGCCGCCTTGCGCCGCTCGGGCGGGTATTTTGCGACGGCGCGCGCAAGGCCCGCGTCGAACCGCTGTTGCTGCTCGGGAGTGAACGGGCTCGCCACCGGGCCCGCCTGCGTGCCGAGGGAAACCATTGCGGCGCGGACGTGTATGGCGAGCGGGCGGAGGTGTCAAGGC
The DNA here is from genome assembly GCA_035498355.1 of Myxococcales bacterium. Lineage (GTDB taxonomy): Bacteria > Myxococcota > Myxococcia > Myxococcales > 40CM-4-68-19 > 40CM-4-68-19. Next base: position 4,957 of record DATKAG010000237.1, read on the forward strand.
GTGGAACTGCCGCTAACGCAGTTCCAGTACGCGCAGCGACGTCAGCGCCACCAGCATCCCCAGCACGTCGTTCTCCGGCTTGCCGGAGAGCTTGACCAGGTCGGCTACTGTCCGGCTGCCGTCGCAGCGGGGGAGCAGGTGCGCCTCCCAGGCCTGCAGCTCCACGTCGCTCAAGTTGAACGAGGGATCCTGGCTGGGGGTGGGCCGCGAATGCGCCGGCATCAGCCGCTTCAGGCGCTCCGGCTTGTAGAGCTTCTTCACCCCGCGCAGGATCAGGTTGGCGGGATGAATGTCGAGCTTGATCGCTTCCTTGCGCGCCCGGGCCTGGAAGGAGATGGTGAAGGCGCCCTCCTCCCAGGCGAAGAGCGAGTAGAGGATGCTCTTGATCTGCTGCCCCACGTAGTAGAGCCGCTCCTCCTCGGTGAGCGCGCCCAGGGCGATGAGCACGTCGCCGGTCCGCCGGCGCGAGGCGGCGGCGTCGTCGGCGGCCTGCTTCAGCGTCTGCTCGTCGATCTTCCCCGCCCGCACCAAGAACTGCCCCAGCCGGTCGGCCACCAGGTTCGAGAGGGCGAAGACGGGGAAACCGGCCTCGAAAAAAATGATCTTCTTCACCTGCCCCTTCATCAGCCCCAGCTCGCCGGTCTCCTTGGCGTTGTAGAAGGCCGCGAGCAGGTGCGGCAGGTTGTCCTTCAGCTCCCCGCGCCGGATGCCGGCCTTCTCGTCCAGCGGCTGGAGCAGCGGCGGGTCGCCGGGAGGCGCGGCGATGGGCCCGGTGGAGACGCGCGCCGCCCGCACCTTGGGCTGCATCACCGGCGGCCGGGAGTTCCCGCGCGGCTCGCGCATGCGGGCCATCTGGTCGCGATCGAGGGGCCGGAGCTGAAGCGGAGAGGACCCGCGCAAGGATCCCGACTTCAAATCGATCCGGGCGGTGAGCTGCATGGCCTCCGCGGCCTCCGCCACCTGCGGCCCCAGGTCGATCTCGATCCCCTCCTCCTCGCGGGAGGGAGTGACCACGGGCACGGTCTTGCGCACCGCGGCGAGCAGGGCCGACCCC
>DATKAG010000238.1:0-3114 GCA_035498355.1 Myxococcales bacterium
AGTCGCTGCGTTTCTCCATCGTCAGATCCTCCCGGGCATCTCCGGCCACGCTTGCCAGGGCCAGAAGAGCTCCCAGTAAGGGCCGCGGCAGAACGTGCCGATGAAGGTGAGCGCCAGCACCGCCAGTACCAGGAGGAGGAAGACCAGGTTCTGGGTGCGGCGGGAGCGGTCGAACCAGACGCCGGCGGCCGCCGCCGGGCTCCTGTCCAGCCAGGGCCAGACGGCCAGGGCGAGGATGAGCAGCCCGGGGAGGAGCACGCCGCCGATCAGCGCGCCGTTGATGGTGAAGGCGCCCAGCTTGAGGGTGGTGTCGGTGACGATCTCCTGCAGCCAGAGGAAGTACCAGGGCGCCTTGGCCGGGTTGGGCGTGACCAGCGGGTTGGCGGGCTCCTCCAGCGGCGAGTGGTAGAAGACCGCGGCGATGCTCACCGCCGCCATGGTGCCGAGCACCACGATGCCGGCGCGGCGGGTGAGGTCGGCCACCGAGTTCACCGCCGTCGCCGGGGCCTCGATGGAGCGGGCCCGCACCGTCGGCCCGGTCCCGCGCGCGACGCCCAGCAGCGTGTACGTCTTGCTCGGCCCGGCCGGCACTTCCGCCGGCGCCGGGAGCCGGCCCGAGCGGTCGGCGCTGGCCAGGCCGCCGTCCTTGCGGATGCGCCACATGTGGTAGGCGAGCAGGGCGCAGAGCGCGCCGGGCAGGGCGATGACGTGCAGCGCGTAGAAGCGGATCAGGGTGGGCTGATCGATGTTTCGGCCCCCCAGGAGGAGCTCGCGCACCTTGGGCCCGATCAGCGGCACCGCCGAGGCGATGTTGGTCCCCACCGTGATGGCCCAGTAGGCGAGCTGGTCCCAGGGGAGCAGGTACCCGGTGAAGGAGAGGAAGAGGGTGAGGACGAACATGGCCACGCCGATCAGCCAGTTCCATTCCCGCTTCTGATCGGAGGGAACGCCGTTCTTGTACGCCCCGCAGAGGAACACCCGGGCCAGGTGGAGGAAGACCGCGGCCACCATCAGATGCGCCGAGAGCCGGTGCACCGAGCGGATCCAGAAGCCGAAGGTGACCACGTACTCGATGTCCTTCACCGACCCGTAGGCCCGCTCCACCGAGGGCACGTGCAGGAACATCAGCGGCAGCCCGGAGATCACCAGGAGGAGGAGGAGGGCGGCGGAGATGGTGCCCAGCCAGAGCGAATAGCCCCAGCCCAGGGAGGCCCGCATGCTCTTGGCGGGGAACCAGTGGAGGAGGAAGTTGGAGACCACCGCGTCGCCGGCCTGCCGATCGGAGACGGGGCGGACGCTCCAGAAGCGGCGGGGGTGGACGCCGGGGGCCTCCGGGCTGGTCTGGGTGTTGGCCTCGTTCACGGCGGACTCCTAGGCGATGGTGAGGCGGAAGCTGCGGGGGACCGGGCGGGCCAGGTCGACCACCAGCTGGCCGTCGTCGGCCGCCACCGTGATCGGGTACCAGGCCAGCGGCCGGGGAGCGGGGCCCGACACGTTCTCCCCGTCGCCGGAGTACTTCGAGCCGTGGCAGGGGCAGGCGTAGCGGTGGGTGAGCCTCAGCGGCGCGCCTTCCACCGTGCGCACTTCCGGGTTGGGCAGGGCCTCGGCCTTCACCGTGCACCCCAGGTGGGTGCAGACGGCGGAGATGGCGTGGAAGGTCTTGCCCTCGCGGAAGACGAAGAGGCGCTCGTCGGGAAGGAACTTCATCCCGTCGGGGAACTCGGCGGGCATCCCGATCTTCACCGTGGTGGGCGCGTCATAGGAGACGTTGGGCGCCAGCGAGCGGAGCGCGGCCACCGCCTGGGCTCCCAGCGCCACCACCCCGGCTCCGAAGCCGAGCTTGACCAGCACCTGCCGGCGGTTGGGTTCCTCGCTCATCGGTCCTCCGCGAGCGGGGCGAACCGCTCGGTGATGGTGAAGCGCTCCATGGTCATGGCGTTGGTGGGGCAGCGGATGGCGCAGAGCCCGCAGCGGATGCAGCGGGTGTCGTCCTTGATCATCGCCGAGAGCGGCAGACCCTCGGCCTGGGCCGCCGCCGGCAGCGCCTCGCGTTCCTTGGGCTCCAGCTCCAGCTCCGCGAAGGGCACGAGGAAGAGGCAGTGCTCGGGGCAGACGTCGGTGCAGCGCCCGCAGAGCACGCACTTCTCCGGGTCGTAGATGGTTTGTACGTGGCAGACCAGGCAGCGCGCCCCCTGCGCCCGCGCCTGCGCCTCGGCGTAGCCGGTCTCCACCTCGGCGATGCCGGTGCGGCGATCGAGGGGCAGGGTGGGCGGCGCCTGCCGATCGAGGACCTCGAACCCGGCGATCATCCGGTAGTCGCGGGTGGGGATCTCCTCGATCTCGATCAGGGACTGGAGCCGGGCCTTGTCCCCGGCGAGGAAGCGGTGGATGGAGCGGGCCGCCAGCTTGCCGTTGGCCACGGCCTCGATCAGGTTGCGGGGCCCGAAGGCCACGTCGCCGCCGGCGAACACGCCCGGGGCGCTGGTGGCGAGGGTCTCGCGGTCGACCTTGAGGGTCCCGCCGGGCGTCAGCTCCACGCCGTCGCCGGGGCGGAGGAAGGAGAGGTCGGGCTGCTGGCCGATGGCCAGGATGCAGGAGTCGGCGGGCAGGGAGACGACGTCCGCGTCGTCGTAGCGGGGGTCGAAACGGCCGTCCGGGGCGAAGACGGAGGTGACGGCGCGCAGCTCGATGCTCTTCAGCTTCCCGTTCTCGCCCAAGAAGCGCTTGGGCCCGCGGCGGGGCAAAAACGAGATGCCCTCGCGCTTCGCCTCCTCGAACTCCTCGTGGCCCTGCACGGTGCGCAGCACCGGCATCTCCGCGAAGCTCTCCAGGGAGACGATGGCCACCTCGCGGGCGCCGCCGCGCAAGGCCGCCCGGGCCGAGTCCAGGGCCTCCTTCACCCCCAGGTTCGTCTCCCCCTCGGCGAAGGCCTGGAGCTCCGCCTCCGAGGCGACGCGCATGGCCGTGCGCGCGGCGTCGAAGGCGACGAAGCCGCCCCCGATCACCACCACCCGGCGGCCGAGGCCCAGGCGGAATCCGCGGTTGGCGTTGAGCAGGTAGTCGACGGCCTTGATCACGCCGTCCAGCTCCACGCCGGGAATGCGCAGGTCCCGG
>DATKAG010000239.1:0-11685 GCA_035498355.1 Myxococcales bacterium
GGCGGAAGGAGCGGTTCGCCATGCTCACCGGCAGGGCCACGGGCACGGAAACGATCTGGGCGGCGATGATCTCGTTCTCCTTCCAGCCGAATCCGTTGGCGGGCCCGTAGAGCTGCACCATGTCCTGCGGGGCCTCGCCGGGGGTGGAATGGCATTCCAGGCAGGACTTGGAGGCGCGCATGGGCCGGGCGAGGAAGAGGGAGCGGCCCAACGGCGTGTCCCGCTCGCCGTCGAGGATGGCCAGCTCGGGCTTGTTGCGGAAGACCTTGATCACGTCCTCCTCCCAATCCACCACCCGGTTGCGGGGGTTGGTGGGGTTGAGGGAGGCCTCCTTGTAGAAGTAGTCGGGGTACTTCTTGCGCAGGTAGTTGAAAATCTCGGTGGCGGCGAAGGCGGGAACGGTCTGGGGGCGGAAGACGTGCTTGGCCGCCATGTCGCGCGCACAGAGCTTGCTGAAGACGTCGTCGGACTTCGGCTTGTAGGGCGCGGAGAGGTCGTTGACCACCGGGCGGATCTGCTCGGTGGTGTAGTTCCGCATGGCCAGCGCCGTCTCCATCATGATCTGCGCGTGGTAGAGCACCTGCTCGCGCGCGCTTTGCTGCAGGGAGTCGCGGAACAGCCAGGCCGCGGCCGTCAGGCCCAGCCCGAACACCGCTGCGAAGATCAAGCTGAATTTCGCCAGCAGCCGCATGGAGCCCCCCGCCCCAACTTGCGGAGTCTAGCACGCGTGCCGGGCGGGGGAAGTGACCCCCGTCATCTCTATCTCCTGGGCTCGGACGGGGCGTTCGGATGCCGCTGCAACATCAGACGGAGCGAAGGCGCCCGGCGGACGATTTCCTGCTTGAGGAGATGGGCGATGAGGGCCGGGGGAGCCGCCGCCCAGCGGGAGATGTTCTGCACCAGCAAGGTGGAGCCGTAGGGGCGGCCGCAGAGCAGGGCCGTGGTCTTCCCGTCGATGGGCAAGCCGGCCAGGGAGGCCAGGCAGCGCCCCTCCGTCTTGACGATGGCCTCCACCCGCTCTTCCGCCTCGGCGGTGGCGAAGCGGGTCCGCAGCACCTCGCGGGCGCCCCGCCGGGTCTGCTCCGGGACGTCGCGCGAGACGATCAGCTTGTGCTGCTCGATCAGCCGCCGGTTGCCCAGAAGGCGCCGGAGCAGGGCCACCGGGAGCACGGGGTTGCGCAAGAGCGCCCTGCGCACCCCGGGGTCGGCGGCCAGGGCCGCCCGCGCCGCCAGCGCATCCAGGCCGGCCGCGGTCCGGTGGTGCGTCGCCACCAGCCGGGCCTGCGGGGGGCCGAAGCGGGGGTTCTCCAGCAGGGCGTGAACCACGGCCGGGAGGGGGTCGAGGCAGAGGGCGGAGAGGTCGGGCTCCTCCGCGGCCTTCGCCCGCGCCACCCGCTCTTCCCCCTCCAGCGCGTGGAAGGCGCTCTCGTAGAGCGCGCGGTGGGTGCCGGCCTTCTCGTCGACGGGCTCGGCCTCCTCCTCCTCCTCCTCCGCGGCCTCCGTTTCCTCGGGCTGGCTCTCCTCAGCGGGCTCCGGGGGCGCGGCGGGAGGCGGCGGAGCGGTCACCGCTCCCAGGAGGACCAGCTTCTCCACGGCCGCCTCCACCTTTTCCCGGGAGAGCCCGGTAACGACGGTCAGGCCGTGCAGGTCGGTGGCTCCGTCGAGCCGTGTGGCGACGAATCCCTCTTCCGGAGTGAGCGGAAGCTCGCGAAGGTCGACGCCGGGATCGATCGAAGGCTTCCAGGGCGCCCGGGATTCGTCTGCGTCGGTCAACCCGGTCGATCATACCCCGGGGACTCCACTTTCTCCTGAAAAGAGGACGCCGCCTTCGCGGCGGCGTCCTCGGCTGAAGAGTCGGGACTGCTGCGGCCCGCTCCGGGACCAGGGGGGAAGGCCGTCCACAGGAGGAGGCCAGCAGCCGTCCCGACAACTTGGAATTTGCCCAGAAAAACGGCCCCCAGAAGCGGGCGACACCACCGCGCTCCGCAGGAAGCGTCACGTCCCCCCGGTACCGCGCTTCTACGCAGAGTGCGCTTCGCGATGTCAAGACACGCCATGTCGGGGCCGCGCGCGGCGGCCGCTCCACCCCCTGTGCCTTCGCCAAATGCGATTGCAGAATCAAACAGTTGCGCCGCCATCCCCGTGCGCCAGCGGACGGGCGCGTTCCCCTGCGGATGCCGCTGCGTGCGCGACGAGCACGTCAACCCGGCAGGAGTGAAGGGCGTGGGCGAGCTGGGCCTGTGCGGCGCCGCGGCGCCCATCGCGAACGCGGTGTTCAACGCCACGGGGCGGCGTGTCCGCAGCCTGCGCATCACGCCGGACAAGCTGATCGGATCAAGAAACGTGGGCGTGATCGTCGACTTAGAGTGGCCGTTGACGGCGGCGACGACGTGGCCGTGGACGATTCCTACCGCGGCAACCTCAGCTGCACGCGAAACGTATAGTCCACCTCGACGGCCTGCCCCCGTAGCGCCGCCGGCGTGTAGCGGCGATGCTCCAGCGCCTCGATCGCCGCCCGATCCATGTACGGCAGACCCTTGATCACCCGGCAATTGCGCACGTACCCCTGGGCGGTCACGGTACACTTGACGATCATCGTCCCCTCGATCTCCCGCTCCAGCGCCTCCGGGGTGTAGGCGGGATCGGGACCGGCGATCTTGCGCGGCCGCTCCATCTCGGCGCCAAACTCCACCGGCCCCGGCTCGGCGGGGCGTGTCGAGCCGAGGCCATTGCCGCCCGGGATTCCGCCGATCACGTCTCCCTGGGGGCCTTCGCCGGAATCCTCCTCGAGCGCGACCGGCAGGGACTGCGCCTCCACCGCCGTCCCTGCCGGCGCCTCGGCCCTGGGGATCTGCCTGGGCTCGACCTGCTTCGATGGCCGATGCCGCGACTTCCCCCGCCCGGTGTGCCCGTTGGCCACCGCGTTCCCCGTGGGCGCGGAGGGTGGAGACATGGGCCAGAACGGCGGCAAGGGGATCTCCACCGCGGGCGCTACCCTCTGCCGCAACTGGACGAGCCCCACCGCCGCCCCCACCAGCAGCCCGTGGACGAGGATGGAGGCCGCCAGCGATCCGCCGGAACGGCCCCTGCGCTTGCGGTTGGCAATCGCGTCGAACATGGACGCTCCACGGCCGGGCGATCGGATTTCAGCGCTATCGCAAGGGCGGCGTCGGGATCAAGGCCTACTGCGCGCGGAAGACCTGCACGGTCTGCGCCTGGCCGGCGTGCTGGAAGGAGACGGAGATGGGTGCGCCGGGCGGGCCGGCGGAGCGGGCGGTGGCGTCGGTAGGGGTGAGGACGGCGACGCCGTCGAGGGTGAGGAGCAGGTCGCCTTCCTGGATGCCGGCGACGTCGGCGGGGCCGCCGGGGATCACGCTTCCCATGGCGACGCCGGTGTTGGCGTTGAAGAAGCGCACGCCCAGCGTTCCCGGCGGGGTGCGGGGAAGGGGGAGGACGATGTCGCCCATGTCCAGGGCCTGGCCCGGGGTCACGGTGATGGGCTGTGCGGGCGCGTTGAACTGTCCGGCGCGCACCGCGAGGGTGTGCTGGCCGGCGGAGAGGCCGGTGAGGCGGAAGCGGCCGTCCTTTCCGGCGAGCGAGGCGTTGCCCAGGCGGGCGGCGCCGTCGAGGAGCACCAGAGCGTTGGGGACCGGCACGTTGCCGCTGGCGTTGACGATCCGCCCGCTGACCGCGGCGCTGTCTTGCAAGGCGATGGTGGCCGTCGCGCTCTGGCCCGGGCGCAGCGGCACCACCTGGGTCCCGGATCGGCCGTCGGCGGTGCGCACGGTGACGTTCACGTCGACGCCGGGCTGGTCGTAGAGGTCGAAGCTCGATCCGGCGAACTCGAGCTGGCCCCCGCCGCCCGGGTCCCACATGGCCGCGGCGGTGTCCACGGGAGCGACCGTGACCGTGAAGCTGATGGCCGGTGTGCCGCCGGAGGCGAGCGTGCCGTGCAGGGTGGCCGCGCCCTGGAGTTGGACCACGGTGGAGTCGCTGCCCGCGGTGACCGGCACCTCGCCGATCCGCCCGCCGTTGCGCGCCCGGACGCTGGCGGGAGGCGTGCCCCGGAACTGGGAGACGGTGAAGTTGCCCTCGGAGTCGGCGACCGCGAAGCCCACCGTCTGGCGCGTGGCGGAAAGGAGCGCGACGCGCGCGTTGGCCGAGGGCGCCCCCGACGGTTCCACCACCGATCCGCTGGTTCCCGCGACGGTGTCGTCCACCGTCAGGTCGAGCTGCGCCGGCTGGTTCGCCACCACGGTGGCCAAGCTGGGCTGCTGCCTCCCGGTCCCCCCGGTGGCCATCACCCGGTAGACGCCCGGGGGAAGCGAGAGCTGGTAGCCGCCCCCGGGATCGAGCTGCCCCGTCCCCAGCACCGAGCCGTCCCGGAAGCCGCCCATGTCGCCCTGCTGCAGGGCGCGCACCACCGTCGCGGTCGCGTCCGGCGGGCCGCCCGACTTGAGGCGCACGTGGCCGGTGAGCACGCCGTTGTCGGCCAGCGTGAAATCGAGGAGCGACTGCTGCGACTCGGTGATCTCCACCGACTTCGCCGGCCCGAACGAAGAGGGATCGCGCGCGGCAATGAGGCGGACCGTCCCGGGCGAGAGGTTGTCGAGGCGATAGCGCCCGTCCGTGCCGGTGACCGCCTCCGCCTGCGCTCCGGTCAGTCCGCCCGGACCGAATCCTCCAGTGAGCTGCACCACCGCGCCCGGCAGCGGCCGCCCTGCCGAGTCCGCCACCAGCCCGGCGACGGAACCGGTGCCCGTCAGCCCGGCCTGGAGGGGAAAGACCTGGCCTGCCCCCACCGTCACCCCGCGCCGGAGCACGTCCGTGTAGCTGTCGGCGTGGATGGCGGCGTCGTAGCTGCCGGGAGCCAGGCCCCCGATGGAGAAGGTCCCCGCGCCGTCGGTCGTCGCCAGCCCCGCGATGCTGGCCGACTGGGAGACGACCAGTGTGACGCTGGCCCCGGGCAAGGGCCTTCCGCTGGACTGCGCGAACACCGTGCCCGCGACGCTGGCCGCGGCGCCGAGCTGGATCACCACCCCGCGCACCGTGCGGCCAGCGGCCACCGCGATGGGCTCGCCCTGCGCTCCCGCCTCGGGGGCGAGCTGGGCGGTGAGGTGGTGCGTGCCCGGCTCCACCTCCAGCGAGAAGCCCCCGCCCTGCGCGGCGAAGGTCATCGCCTTCCCGGAGGCGTTGCTCATGGCGGTGACTTCCGCGCCGGAAGCGGGCGAGCCGCTGGAGGTGAGCACCCTGCCCTCGATCACCGCCGCGGCGGGGAGCTCGAGCAGGAGCTCTCCCTCGCGGGGAACGGCGGCGCGGGTGCGGGCGTGGGAGTGGCCCACGCTGGTCGCCTCCACCGCGTAGGTGCCGGCGGCCAGGCCCGTGAGCTGGAAGCGCCCGTCCACCCCGCTCTCGGCCGCCGCCCGCTCCTCCGGAGGAAGCTGCTGCACGCGCGGGCCGCCTCCGCCGCGGAATCCACCGGCCGGGGGCAAGGCGTTTCCGGCCGTCACCTTCGCCTGCGCCACGGGCTCGCCGCCGTCGCGGGAAACGACGCGCCCGCGCAGCGTGTGCCCTTGCGGGAGCTTCAGCTCCACCGCCGTCAGGTGGGCGCCCTCGGGCCGCACGAACTCCTTCTCCGCGGGGGCGAAGGAGGGAGCGTGGGCGGAAGCGAGATAGCGCCCCGGGCGGGCGGGGAGCTTGACGATCCCGTCGCGGCCGGTGACGCCGGCGCCGGCGATGCGGAAGCTCGCCGGACCGCGGCGCGTCCCGGTGCGCAGGTAGAGCGTGACGCGCGCTCCCGCTACGGCCTGGGTCCCGGCGAGCACGTGCAGCTCCGCGAATCCGTCGGCGGCCGTGGCCGGATTCTCCAGGGGAGGAGTGCGGGAATCGTCTTCGAGCCGGGCGGGACCGGCCGCGGCGCCCGTCTGGCCCTTCGCCGTGCGCGAGGACGCCGAGGCTCCGCCTCGCGTCGGAGGTGCCGCGCCCCCCGGCGCCGCGGAGGCAACCTCCTCCCGCACCTCCGCCGGACCGGTGTCCGCTGGCTCCCGGCCAATCAGCCAATAGGCAAGGCCGCCGGCGAGAACCAGCACGGCGGCGACCCGGACAGCCTTCTGCAACGGCGCTCCTTCCCCTGTACAGCATGCTCGCAAATCGTTGCCGCAGTTTTGCGGGCTTGTTTCAGCGCTCTCAGGAGGGAGCGGGAGTCAGCTCGACGGGGAGGCCGCTTCTGGGGGTGGCGAAGATCTTCCCCCGGGTGGGCGCCTTGTCCTGCTCCGACGAGGACCAGTCGAAGCGGCGGAGCATGTGCACCGAGAAAGCCTTGAGCATCAGGGTCGCCAGCGCTTCGCCGGCGCAGCGGTGGCCCTCGGAGTGGAGGCCGCCGCCGTGGGGGATCCAGGCCTTCTGCTCCCGGTCGCTGGCGTCGACCCAGCGATCGGGATCGAAGCGGCCCGGGTCCTGGTAGATGCTCCCGTCCTGCAGGGTGGGCCCGATGCAGCCCACCGCCTTGAGGCCTGCCGGGATGCGCACCCCGTCGAAGGAGCAGTCGCGCATCACCTTGCCGAAGAAGGTGATGGGAAGCACCGGCGCCACCCGGCGCGACTCCTTGCACACCCGGTCGAGGTACTTCAGTTCGCGGAGGGCGGCCATGCCCAGCGGGCCCGAGGGAGCGACGCGGCGGATCTCCTCGCGCGCCTTGGCCCGCACTTGCGGGTTCTGCCCCAGGCACTGGGCGAGGAAGGAGAGACCGCCGATCACCGCGGCGTAGGCGCCGAAGAAGTGGAAGGTCTCGATGCGCACCTCTTCGCGGGCCAGCCGGTCGCTCCCTTCGCGCGCCGCCAGCAGGCGGGAGAGCACGTTCTTGCGGGGGCGCTTCTCGTGCTCGTCGATGGCCTGGTCGACGATCCGCAGGAGCCACTCGCGCGCGCGCAGCGCCTTGCTGAAGGGGGTGAAGGGCAGGCGCACCGGCAGGGAAAGGAGCCCCTTGGCGAAGGCGTCGAACGCCATCTCGATCCGCCGATCGCCCTCCTTCGGATCGGCGCCCACGAACAGCGAGGCGGCGATGGCGAAGCCCATCGAGTTCAGCTCCGGCACCCAGTCGAAGCGGCCCATCCGGGACCAGCGATCAGCGAAGAGATCGATGACCTGCTCGATGGAAGGCAGGTACTCCTCCAGCGCCTCGGCGGTGAAGGCCTGCATGAGGAGCCGCTTGCGCCGCCTCTGCTTCTCCCCGTCCAGGAAAGGCACCGCTTCCGGGTTGAAGAGCTCCTCCACGTGCGGAGGATTGGCCCCGGCCCGGGCGACGTTGCGGTCGTCGAGCACCAGGGCGAAGGCCTCCGGCCCTACGAAGCAGGCAGTGGGAGCGCCGAAGACGTGGATGCGGAAGACGGGACCCAGCTCGCTGGCCCGCTTCTGCAAGAAGCCGGCGGGGTCGCTGACGAAGGAGAGGGTATCGCCCAACAGGGGCAAGGAAGGGCGCGAGGGAAGCTCGCGCGGCGTCCGGGCAGGGCTGGTCTCGGGCATGGGTTCCCCTTAGATTGGCGGGCGCCGGGCGGCGATTCGCGCCGGCCCGCGGAAGCCCGAGGCGGCCATCTTCGTCTTCATCCGCGCCATCGTCTACGCCAGCCTGTTCATCGGCTTCATGCTGGTGTTCCTCCCCGCCCGGATTCTCGGCTGGTCGGGCATCGAAAAGCCCCAGGGCGCCGCCCTGCCGGTGCTGGCCGGAATGGTCCTCGGGGCGGCCGGGGTGCTCCTGGCGTTGTGGTGCGTCTACACCTTCGCCCGCGTCGGCAAGGGGACGCCGGCGCCGTTCGATCCGCCCCGGCGGCTGGTGGTGCGCGGCCCGTACCGGTTCGTGCGAAACCCGATGTACATCGGCGCCGTCCTCGCCCTGCTCGGGGCGGCGCTCGCCTACCGCTCCTGGCCGCTCGCCGGCTACGCGGTTCTCTTCCTCCTCGTCATGCACCTCTTCGCGGTGCTCTACGAGGAGCCCACCCTGCGCCGGACCTTCGGCACCGACTACGAAGCCTACTGCGTGCGCGTCCGGCGCTGGTGGCCGGGTCACTTGCGCGAGAGCCGCACTTCCACTTCCAGCGACTCCAGGCCGCCGCCCACGTAGATGGTGCCGGAGGTGGGCGTGGCATCGATGTAGTTGCGGCCCACCGCCACCCGCACGTGATCGGTCTGGGTGAGGACGCCGTTGGTGGGATCGAAGCCCTTCCATCCCACCTCCGGGATGTAGACCTGGACCCAGGCGTGGGAGGCTTCCGCCATGCGCGCGTTGGGCGCCTTGGCCCCGGTGTGCAGGTACCCGCAGACGTAGCGGGCCGGCACGCCGATCAGCCGCGCCAGGCAGATGAAGAGGTTGGTGAAGTCCTGGCAGACGCCCAGACGGTTGGCGTAGACGTCGAAGGCGCTGGTGTGCACCCCGGTGGCGCCCTGCTTGTACTGGTAGTCGGTGAAGAGGGTGGAGTTGAGGTCCACCAGCGTGTCGAGCAGCTCCAGGTCGTTGCGCCGGGCGAAGCTCATGGCGTACTCGGTCAGCTCCCCCAGCTCGCTCTCGGGCAGCTCGGGCGGCAGGAGGAACGGCTGGAGGATCTGCCGCTGCCAGGGCATCCACACCAGGGGCAAAGTGGAGCGCACCCTCCGGGGACGGAAGTCCAGCGGGTCGACGTCCATCACCTCCACGTCGGAGCGGGCCTCGATCACCAGCTCGTGGAAGCTGGTGTCCAGCATCAGCCGCCGAACCCGGTTGCCGAAGACGTCGTCGAAGTCGCGCTGGCTGCCTTCCACCGAGGTGGTGACGGTGGACGCGTGCACCTTCTGCAGGCGGTCGTGGGCGGGGAAGAGGCGGAGCAGGTGCGTGCTGCGCTCCACCGCGGCCGCGTACCGGTAGACGGTGCGGTGGAGCACGTCGTAGCGGCGGGCCTCGGAGCGCGCTGCCGGGTAGAGCGGCCGGGCGCGGGGAAGGAAGGGGCGCTCCTCCGGCGCGGGCGGCGGAGCGGACGGGGCGGGAGCCTGCGCCTGCGCCGGCGGCGGGACGGGAACCGTCACCTGCGCCAGCGCCACGTCGGCCGGCTGGAGGGGAGTCTGCGCCTGGGGCTGCACCTGCACCTGCACCTGGAAGGGCGGCGAGGCGGCGTCGGGGCCGATGGCCGCGCGCACCGCTCCCTGGCGGAGGATGAGCAGGTGCCCGGGCTCCAGCGTCCGCCAGTCGGGAGCGGGACCTTCGCGCGCTTCCAGAGCTTGCGAGGACACCACGATCCCCTTGCGGCTGTGGACGCCGCGCCGGGTGAGATCGACGGTGAGATCGGCGTCTCCCAGGGAGAGGGCGCCGCCGTAGGGCGGGAGCAGCTCGCAGACGAAGACCGGCCCCTCCTTGCGCCGGTCGGCGTAGACGGCGAGATCGACCCCGTCCGACAAGGCCAGGCTGAGCCCGCCGTGGCGGTTGAGGTCGTGGAACCAGGAGAGGAGCACCGCGGGCGGCACCTCGCTCAGCGTCTTGCACCCCCGCTCGGCGATCCGGCCCAAAAGCGCGCAAAAGACCTGCTCGGAATCGGTGGAGCCCACCGGCTCGAAGCGCGCCGTCCCCTCCAGCTTGTGCTGCAGGCTGCCGGAGTGGGCGATCAGCCACTCCCGCCGCCCCCAGGCCCGCTGGAAGGGCTGGGTGTTCGCCTCGGTCAGCGAGCCCCACATGGCGGTGCGGATGTGGACGAGGAAGATGGAGGACTCCAGGCGCTCCCAGGCGGAGACCAGGGCGCTGCGGATGGACCCATGGGGCGGCGCGGCCTCCTTCAGCACCAGGGCGGCCGGCTCGCCGTCCGGGTAGCAGGCGATGCCCCACCCGTCGGGAGGCCTGCGGCCCGGGTCCAGGCAGTGCAGGTCGAAGGCCGGGGTGAGCGGACCTTCGAAGGACATCGCGAGCAGGTTGGGCATGCGGGAGGCGTGGTCCTGCGGGGCTTCAGGCGCCCCGGTTGAGGGAGGATTGCCACTGGGACCGGCCCTGCGACTGCGCCTGGCCCTGGGCGGGAGGGGGGAGCGTGGCCGCGATCAGCTCCGACTGCACCAGGTCGCAGACGGCCTGCGTCTCGTCCACCACCCGGGTGAGGATCTCGTGCACGGCGGGGCCGTCGAGAGGCCGGCCCTGCTGGCGGGCGATCCACCCCTCCAGCTCCTCGAGCCGTGCGTAGGCGCGCAAGGGCGGCGCCTCCCCCGCCGATGGGCGCAACGAGAGCAGCAGCTCGCGGGCCCGCTGCAGGCCGTGCAGCACCCCGCGGGGGAAGCGCTGCTCGAAGATGAGGAAGGAGGCGACCGACTGGGCGGAGACGGCGCCGCGGTGGCTCTTCATGAACGGCTCGATGCCGTAGCACGCGCGCAGGAGCGAGAGCCAGAGGGACATCTCCATCACCGGGTGGGCGCCTGCCCCCTGGGCGGCGAGGAAGGCGTGGTGCTGCACGTCGAGGATGCGGGCGGTCTGGCCCACCCGCTCGAGCAGCACGCCCAGCCAGCAGAAGAAGAGGGGCGCGTCGTGCAGCATGGTGCCGCGCAAGAGGCCCAGGCAGAGCTGGGCCTCCCGCCGCACCCGCCGGTAGAAGCCGTAGGGGTGCTCCTCGAAGTCGGCGACCGCGGCCGGCGATTGTAGATACAGGTGCAACTCGTTGATGATCTCCCACGCCTCCAGGGAGATGACGTCGCGGGTGGAGCGGGCGTTCTCCCGGGCCGCCGCCACCGACTGCCGCAGGCTGACCGGCACCCGCTCGTCGAAGACGAGGTAGCGCTGGACGGCGTCCCCGTCGCCGGCCGCCTCCGCCCCGCAGAGGCGGGTGAAGCGCTCCTGCTCCCCGGCGGTGATCACCACCGGCAGCCAGCACTGCAGCGGGGAAAGCTCGGCGTCGAGGGCGAGGGTAGCGGTGACCTGCAAGAGCCGCGCGCTGCTCTCCACCCGCTCCAGGTAACGTCCGAACCAGAAGCATTGATCGGCGACGCGGGAGATCATGGCTTCATCACCCAGGTGTCCTTCGAGCCGCCCCCCTGGCTCGAGTTGACCACGTACGATCCCTCGACGAGGGCCACGCGGGTGAGCCCTCCGGGCAGCACCCAGGATCCTTTGCGGCCGGTGAGCGCATAGGGCCGCAGGTCGACCCTGCGCGGCACCACCTTCGAGGCGGCCTTGTCCCAGGTGGGGGAAGTGGAGAGCTCGATGCGGCGCTGGGCCACGTAGCGGCGCGGCTCGGCCTGGATCTTCTCCCGGAAGGCCTCGCGCTCGGCGGCGGTGGACTGGGGCCCCATCAGCATCCCGTAGCCGCCCGCCTCGTCCACCGCCTTCACCACCATCTCCCGCAGGTGCTCGAGGACGTAGGCCCGGTCCTCGTCGCGGAAGCAGAGCCAGGTGGGCACCTGCTCGAGCATCGGCTCCTCGG
The DNA here is from genome assembly GCA_035498355.1 of Myxococcales bacterium. Taxonomy (GTDB): domain Bacteria; phylum Myxococcota; class Myxococcia; order Myxococcales; family 40CM-4-68-19; genus 40CM-4-68-19. The sequence continues at coordinate 11,418 of DATKAG010000239.1, forward strand.
AGAGGTAGAAGCGGATCATCTCCGGCACGTAGGCGTAGACGGCCTTGTCGTCGGCCACCCCGTTGCCCGGCGCATTGGCCAGCGCCACGTTGCCCTTGGCCCAGGCGCGCATGATCCCCGGCACGCCCAGCAGGCTGTCCTTGCGGAACACCTCCGGGTCGAGGAAGGCCTCGTCGGTGCGGCGGTAGATGACGTGGACCCGCCGCGGGCCGCGCGTGGTGTGGACGAAGACCTTGTTGTCGTCGACGAAGAGGTCCGGGCCCTCGAC
>DATKAG010000240.1:0-11458 GCA_035498355.1 Myxococcales bacterium
AGAGACGCACCGCTATGCCGCCTGCGGGTTCATCAACCACAACTCGTACTGGCACTCGACGATCATGACCACCCGCGCCCTCAAGGATAGCGAGATCATCGACTACGCCGACCACCACTCGGGGACCATGGGGACGCGGCCCGGCGCCATCAATCCCTACAAGCTGGGGATCGAGCTCTGGCGCTACATCGAAGATCGCTGGAACAGGGGGCGGTTCGGGAAGGAATACGACGAGTGCGACGATCTCCGCGCCCGGCGGGCCTGGGACAAGAAGCTGGGCCTGGGCCGGCAGAAGATCTTCGAGGTGCGCAAGCACTACAACGACGTCACCTTCATCGACGAGTTCCTCACCGCCGACTTCGCCGCCGAGCAGAAGCTGTTCGTCTACGGCTTCAACGAGAAGGCGAACCGCTGGGAGATCCTCGACCGCGAGTTCCAGAAGGTGAAGAAGAAGCTCCTGCAGCAGCTCACCAACTTCGGCCAGCCGATCATCGAGGTGATCGACGGCAACTTCGAGAACCGGGGCGAGCTGCTCCTCGCCCACCGCCACGACGGGGTGGACCTGCGCATCGACTACGCCAAGGACACCCTGGTGAACCTCCAGGCCATGTGGCGGCGCCCGGTGGGGATCGTCACGAGGGTGGACGGCAAGGGCGTGCTCATGCGCTTCGACGGCCGCGACCACACCGACCGCAAGGTCGAGCTGTAATCACTTCCAGCGGAAGAGCCGCAGGGCCGCGAAGAACGTCAGCGCCGCGGTCGCCGCCAGGAGCGCCACCTGGCCGCCGATGGCGCCCAGCCCCGCGCCGTCGATCATCACCGCCCGCAGCGCGTCGTTCAGGGCCGTCAAGGGGAGCACGCGCAAGAGCGGCTGCACCCCGTCGGGGAAGCGGGCGGTGGAGAAGAACACCCCCGACCCGACGAACATGGGGAGCATCACCAGGTTGATCAGCCCGCTCACCGTCTGCGTGTTCCGCGCCCGCGACGCGACCAGCAGCCCGATGCCGGCGAAGGCCAGCGCACCCAGAAGCGAGATGCCGGTGAGCAGCGGCACCGATCCCTTGATCCCCACCCGGAACACCAGCCAGGCGAATCCCAGCAGCACGGGCAGCTCCAAGAGAAGGAACACCGCCCGCATCACCACGAACGACCAGAGGAACTGCCCGCGCGACATGGGCGTGGCCACCAGCCGCTTGAGCAGCTTCTTGGTCCGCATCTCCACCACCACGTACCCGATGCCCCACATCCCGGCGGACATGAGCTGCATTCCCAGGAGCCCGGGGACGAGGAAGTCGATGTAGCGCGACCCCGGCTCGGTGACCGGCCGGTCGATGGTGGCCGGCGGCCCGGGCGGGTGCAGGGCCGCGTCCGCCACGGCGCGGGCCAGCCGGCTCTCCGGGCGGGCGGGATCGAAGAGGTAGGAGATGGGCGGCCCCTCCAGCACCACCAGGTCCACCTTGCCGGTGCGCAGGGCCTCGCGCGCCTCCGGCTCCGCCAGCAGCCGGGCCCGCAGGCGCGCGTCCGCCGCCAGGCTCCGCTGCAGCCCCGGTGAGACCACCGCCACCAGCGAAGGGGGCACGGCCTGGTTGCGGAAGGCGATCCCCAGCGCCACCGAGAGCAGCAAGGGAAAGCCGAACGTCCAGAAGACCGCGCCGGGCTCGCGGAAGAAGAGCCGCATGCGGGCCATCGTCAGCTCCCAGAGCGGAGAGCCGGTGCGGGCCGGAGTGGGGGGCGGGGCGTTCATTCGCGCAGGTGCCTGCCGGTGAGCTGGACGAAGACGTCCTCGAGGGTGGCCTGGTGGGTGGAGAGGCTGGTCAGCCCCAAGGGCTCGGCGCGGGAGAGGATCGCCGGCAGCGCCACGTGGAGCTGGTCCACCGTCACCGCCACCCCTTCCCCGCTGCGCCGGGCCCCGCGCACCGAGGGCAGGTCGGCCCAGTCCTCCGCCCGGGTGGGCTGCGCCGTGGCCAGCTCCACCACCTGCTCGCCTCCCAGCGAGGCGATCAGCTCGCGCGGCGTCCCCAGCGCGATCACCTTGCCCTTGTCCACCACCGCCACCCGGTCGCAGAGCCGCTCCGCCTCGTCCATGTAGTGGGTGGTGAGCAGCACCGTGCGCCCCTGGGCCTTGAAGGTGAGCACCACCTCCCAGAGCTGGCGGCGCGACTGCGGGTCGAGCCCCGTGGTGGGCTCGTCGAGGAAGAGAAGCTCGGGATCGCTCACCAGCGCGCAGGCCACCGCCAGCCTCTGCTTCTGCCCGCCCGAGAGCTTCTCCACCCACGACTTGCGCTTGTCCTTGAGGGCGACGATCTCCAGCACCTCGTCCACCGGCCGCCCCCGCTCGTAGAAGGAGCGGAACATGCGCAGGTTCTCCTCCACCGTCAGCCGGTCGGGCAGGTGCGTTTCTTGAAGGGAGATCCCCAGCCGCTGCCGCAGCGCCCGCTCGTCGTCCGCCCAGCGCATCCCCAGCACCTCGACGCTGCCGCCGGTCGGCTCGTTCAGGCCCTCGAGGATCTCCACCGTGGTGGTCTTGCCGGCGCCGTTCGGGCCCAGAAGCCCGAAGCACTCCCCCTGGCGCACCTCCAGGTCCAGCCCATCCACCGCGGTCAGCGGCCCATACTTCTTCACCAGCTTCTGGCAGCGGAGCGCGGCGGTCATGGAAGCGGATGCTTCAGCGGCGCCGGGGACGGGCCACTTCGATGCGCACCGGCTTGTCCTGCAAGGGCTTGCCGTTGGCCGCCACGTAGGCGTCCTTCGCCTCGGGCTTGACCAGCACGTAGGCGTAGCGGGGCTTCACGTCCGCGGCCAGCGCCGTCTCCCGCGGCTGGCCGGCGAGCGAGGCGAGCGCGGCCAGCAGGGTCTCCGGCGACCAGCCCTGCTCCGATCCCTGCTCCACGTACAGCTTCACCCGGTCGGCCGGCGCCTGGGCCGCCGGCTCCTCCCGCGGCGGGTGCGCCTGCGCGGGCGCCGCCTCCAGCCGCGGCCGCCGGTGATCGCGGTCCCGCTTCCGCCGCCCCTCCTTCTGCTCCTTCTGCACCTTCTCCACCTGGTGGCTCTCCAGGAGCTTCTCCCCGGCGGCGCGGATGCGCGCCTTCTCCATCCGGTGGTGGGTGAAGAAGTAGCGCAGGGCGTAGGCGATCAGCACCCGGCCGTCGTCGCGCGCCGTCAGGTCCTGCGCCAGGGGAAGGAAGGCCTCGAAGGCCACCCCGCTCTGCATCGCCTCCCGCAGCTCGCGGATGTGCTTCTCCGTCCAGAGGACGCGCGCCTCTTCCGGGGTGGGCAGCTTGCGGATCTCGAACTGGATCCCGTACTTCTTCTCCAGCGCCGAGAGCGTGTTCAGCTCCGCCCCGGAGACCAGGCTGATGGCCGTGCCCTTCTTCCCGATGCGCCCGGTGCGGCCCACCCGGTGCAGGTAGACCGCCGGGTCCTCGGGCAACGAATAGTTGAGCACGTGGGAGAGATCGCTGATGTCGATCCCCCGGGCCGCGATGTCGGTGGCCACCATGAAGCGGACCTCGCCCCGCTTCACCTTGGCCATCACCCGCTCCCGCTCCTTCTGCGGCAAGTCGCCGTTGAGCATCTCCGCGTCCAGGCCGTTGCGGTTGAGCACGTTGGCCACCAGCTCGGTGTCGGTGCGCAGGTTGCAGAAGATGATGGCGCTCTCCGGGTCCTCCCGCTCGATCAGGTAGAGGAGGTTGCGCGGCTTCGGGTACTGGTCCACCAGGTGGTAGAGCACGTTGTGGATGTGCTCCACCGTGAACACGTCGCCGGAGAGGAGGATGGTCTCCGGGTCGCGCAGGTACTTCTGGGCGAGCTGCTCGATGTCCGGCGGGACGGTGGCGGAAAAGAGCAGGGTCTGCCGGTCGTTGGGCAGCTTGTCGAGGATGCGCGTCACCTCCTCGTAGAAGCCGGCGGAGAGCATCTCGTCGGCCTCGTCGAGCACGGCGATGCGGGTGTTCTCCAGTTTCAGGTTGCCCCGGCGGATGTGGTCGTAGACCCGTCCCGGCGTCCCCACGATCACTTCCGCCCCTTCGTGCAGCGCCCCGGTCTGCGCCCCCATCCCCGCGCCGCCGTAGATGGCCACCACCCGCAGGTCCTTGTGCTTGCCCAGGGCCTCGATCTCCTGGGCAACCTGGAGCGCCAGCTCCCGGGTGTTGCAGAGGATCAGGGCCGAGGCCTTGCGGGTGCCGGCGGGGATGCGCTCCAGGATGGGGATGCCGAAGGCCGCGGTCTTCCCCGTGCCGGTCTTGCTCCGGCAGATGAGGTCGCGGCCGGCGAGGATGGGCCCGAAGACCGCCGCCTGGACCGGCGTCGGAGTCTGGTAGCCCCTCTCGGCGATTCCCTTGCGCAGCTCCTCGGAGAGGGGAAGATCTGCGAATCCGGTGCTGGCGACGTAATCGCTCATGTCCGCTTGAACGCGAAAAAGTTAGCCTGTATAGCACCGCACCTTCCAGGAATACAGATGAGGCCGAAGGGCAAAGCGCGGAAGCCGAAGAAGCCAGCCAGGCCCCGCGCCCCGCGCCGATCCCGGGCTCCTGCCGCCGTCAAGGCCGGCCCGCCCGCCGGGCAGGAGGAGGAGCCGCTCGAGCCGGAGGTCCTCCAGCCCGAAGCCCTGGAGGGCGAGGAGGAGGCCCTCCCGCCCGAGACCACCCTGCCGGTGCCGGTGGAGCGCGATCTCGCCCGGGCCGACGCCCTGCAGCGCTACATGGCGGAGGTCTCGCGCCATTCCCTGCTCTCGCGCGAGGAGGAGCACGACCTGGCGGTGAAGTTCCGCGAGACCCAGGACCCGGAGATCGCCTACCGGCTGGTGACCGCGAATCTCAGGCTGGTGGTGAAGATCGCCCACGAGTACCGGCGGGCGGCGTTCAACCTGCTCGACCTCATCCAGGAAGGGAACGTGGGGCTGATGCAGGCCGTGCAGAAGTACGATCCCTTCCGCGGCGTGAAGCTCTCCTCCTACGCGGCCTGGTGGATCCGCGCCTACATCCTGCGCTACCTGATGGACAACTGGCGGATGGTGAAGCTGGGGACCACGCAGGCGCAACGGAAGCTCTTCTTCAACCTGCGCAAGGAGCAGGAGCGCCTGCTCTCCCAGGGCTTCGAGGCGGCGCCGAAGCTGCTCGCCCAGCGCCTCGACGTCAGCGAGCAGGACGTGCGGGAGATGGACCAGCGCCTCTCCAACGACGAGTTCTCCATCGACGCCCCCATCGCCGCGGGGCAGGAGGACGGGCGGCAGACGCAGGGCGACCGGCTGGTGCAGTCCGGCGCCCCCGTCGACGAGCAGCTCGCCGACCAGGAGCTGCGGCGGATCTTCAAGGAGAAGCTGGCGGCGTTCGGCCGCACGCTGACGGGGGAGAAGGACCGCTTCCTCTTCGAGAAGCGCATCGCGCCGCCCGAAGACCAGGAGCCGCTGACCTTGCAGCAGATCGGCGATCTCTGGGGCGTCACCCGGGAGCGGGCCCGGCAACTCGAGGCCCGGCTCACCGACCGCCTGCGCGAGTACCTCCGCCGCGAGCTGCCCGACTTCGCCCAGCTCTCCGTCACCTCGCCGGAGGAGCCGTGAAGGCCGCGGAAGCGCCGCCCGCGCCCGCCGGATTGCGGAGGCACCCCTGGCTCGCCCCCCGCATCGCCCTGCCGCTGGCCGCGGCGGTGATCGCCGTGCAGATCCCCTTCCTCCACGCCGCGCTCCGGGGCGCCGCCCCCATCGCTGCCGCGGTGCCCTACGAGGACAAGTTCGATCGCGCCACCGTGGGGGAGGCCTGGTGGTCGAACGGCGGCCTCTGGCGCATCGTCGACGGGCAGCTCTACTCCCCGGGAGTGGGCAACAACCCGCTCTGGCTGAAGGCGCGCCTGCCGGCCGACGTGCGCGTGGAGTTCGACGTGCGCAGCGAAGGCCCGGACGGCGACGTCAAGTGGGAGATGTTCGGCGACGGCCGCAACCACTCCACCGGCTACCTCTTCCTCTTCGGGGCCTGGCACAACCGCGAGTCGCGGATCTGCAAGCTGGAGGAGCACGCCCTCACCCAGGAAGAGACGCGGGCCCAGCTCGCCTCGGCCGCCCGGCCCCTGCCCCGGCAGCTGGACCTGTGGGAGAAGCTGCAGGCGCCGTTCTCGCGCTGGAGCGCGCGGCGCGACCTGGCCCGGCTGGAGACGGGCGGGTACTGGCAGCGGGACACCCCGTTCGTGGTGCGGCGGATGGAGCCGAAGGTGGAGCGGGGGCGCCTCTACCACGTGGTGGTGACCAAGCAGGGCGGCCAGATCCGCTGGGAGATGGACGGCAAGCCCTTCCTGGAGATGACGGACCCGGCGCCGCTCTCCGGCAAGGGTCACGATCGCTTCGGCTTCTCCAGCTGGGCCAACGACACGTACTTCGACAACCTGCGCATCACCTCACTCTGAAGACTCGGCGGCCGCGCGCTCGTACTCCGGCTGCCGCGCGGCGATGGCCCTCTTCAAGTCCTCGTCGTCCATCTGCGGGGTGCGGGCCTCGAGCTTCGCCTTGCGCCGCCGCTCCCGCCACAGGGAGAGGGCGAGCAGGGGAATGGCCAGGGCGGCGAAGAGGCCGAGCACCCAGTCGACGTCGTTCAGCCAGTAGAGCGCCGCCCCCCGCCGGTTCGGCGCCCAGCCGATGGCCGCTCCCAGCGCCGCGAAGGCGGCCGCGAACAGCGGAGGCAGGGCGACGTGCAGCTTGCGCAGGCGCGTCACTCCCAGGAAGAGCCCGAGGCTCGCGCCGACGGCGGAGAGGGGGAGCCACTTGAGCTTGAGGGCCCAGGCCGCGACGCCAAAGGCCGAACCGGAGACCATCGCCAGAAGAGCGGCGGTGCCCCAGGTGGTGGCCCAGGCGCCCAGCAGGCCGCCGAGCACGAACGCGATCACCGCTGCGCCGGGAGCCAGCCAGGGATGGACGCGGCCCCGCAGGCCGGAGAAGGCGAGGGCGAACGAGCCGGCGGCGAGCATGACCATGTTCACCGGTCGCTGCCCGCGAGGCCCCAGCGCGGTGGCGGCGGCGGCGATGGCCAGGAGCAACCACGCCACCCAGACGGGTGCGCGGAGCGCGTCGTCGAGCGCGTACTGGAGCGTCTCGTGCAGCCCGTGCAGCACCGCACGGATCGTACACCCCGGGGCAAGAGAATCGATCCGGAGCGGCCCGGCTACTTCCCGTTGGTGGCGAAGAACATCAACATCAGGCCGAGGAGGATGACGAACGCCACCGCGGTGGCGATGGGGCCCTGGTCCACGTCGGTGCGGTCGATCAGGTCCCCCGCCTCCATCCGCGCCTTGGCGGAGGAATCCGCACTCTTCAGCACCCGCTTCGCCTCGGACCGGGCGGCGTGGTAGTCGCCGGCCTCGAAGGCCTCGCGCGCGGCGGCCAGTTCCGGCGCCTGGGCCCCGTCTCCCACCCGCTTGGCGTCCGGGACGTAGTCGCGCTTGGACGGCTCGGTGAAGAGCGGCGGCGCCACCGGCGCGTCGTTGGCGGTTCCGGGAACGGTGGCGCGCGACGCGGTGGCGGACTGGGTGTTCTGGGCCATGTCGAATCGAAGCTACCCGAGGGGGAAGGCGCCCGCAAGCCGGGAATGCCGACGATCTGCGGCGGTTCTTTGAGTGATCCCGCGCGAATGCGGTTACTCTGCCCTGGACCATGCCCACCCGCCGCACACTGCTGGGACTGGGTCTTGCCCTCGCCGCCCGGCGGGCCTTTGCCTTCGGCGACGCGGCCCGCCTCACCTTCGCCCAGGTGCGCCACGCCGGCCGCTGGGATCCCCGCCCGGACGGCCTCTCGCGGCTGGCCTGGGAGATCGCCAAGAGGACCAGCATCGAGACCTCGCCTCTGGTGAAGTCGATCGGCCTGGCCGATCCCGACCTCTTCCGCTACCCCTTCACCGTCCTCTCCTCCGACCAGTCCTTCCCCGCGCCGGCGGAGAACGAGGTGGCGGAGCTTCGCCGCTACCTCAGCTACGGCGGCTTCCTCCTCGTCGACGACGCCAGCGCCACCCGGGGTGGCGCCTTCGAGCAGTCCGCCCGCGGGCTCATCTCCCGCATCGTCCCCGGGGCCCAGCTGGTCCGCATCCCCCGCGATCACGTGCTCTACAAGTCGTTCTACCTGCTCGACGGCCCGGCGGGCCGGCTGGCCGCGACGCCCGATCTCCTCGGCCTGGAGCTGGGCGGCCGCGTCGCCGTCCTCTACTCGGGCAACGACCTGGTGGGCGCGCTGGCCCGCGATTCCTTGGGGACCTGGGAGTTCGAGGTGACGCCGGGAGGCGAGCTGCAGAGGGAGAAGTCGGTGCGCCTGGGGGTGAACATCGCCATGTACGCCCTCTGCCTCGACTACAAGGAGGACCAGGTCCACATCCCCTTCATCATGAAGCGGCGGAGGATCTGACCATTCCCAGCGCCTACAACGCCTGGCGGATCACCTCCCTCTGCACGCTCCCCTCCTGGGCGCTGGCGCTGGCGGTGGCCGCGCTGGCGGCGGCCGTCTGGCTCTCCTTCCGCGGCTTCCGCACCGAGCCAGCGGGCGGCCGGCGCATCGCGCTGCTCGCCTTCCGCCTGGCCGCCGCGCTGCTGGTCCTGGCCCTCATCCTCGAGCCGGGCATCGAGCTGCGGGCGGAGAGCCGGGTGCGCGCCCGGGTGGCGTTGCTCTTCGACACCAGCCGCTCGATGAAGTTCCCGGCCGCCCCCGCCGGGCCCACCCGCGCCGAGGAGCTGAGGCGCTGGGCGGCGCAGCACCAGCAGGACATGGCCCTGCTCGCCTCGCGCTTCCAGGTGGACGTCTACGGCTTCGACAAGGAGCTGCAGCCGCTCGATCCGGCGCGGCTCCCGGCCGATCCCCAGGGCGCCTCCACCGACATCCTCGGGGCCCTTTCGGCGGCCGCCTCGGGCGGCACCGGCGGCAGGCCGCTCGCCGGGCTCCTGGTCGCCAGCGACGGGGCGGACAACGCCGAGCTCTCGCAGGGGGTTTCGCAGGCCGCCACCGCGGAATTGCACCGGCTCAACGCGCCGGTCTTCGCCCTGCCGGTGGGGGCGCAGTCCCTCAGGGACCTGGCGGTGGAGAAGGTGGCGGTGGACGACTTCGCCTTCGTGCGCAACCAGGTGACGGTGGACGTGACCATCGCCGCCCGCGGCTTCGGGTCCACCGACGTCCCGGTGGTGCTGCGGCGCGACGGCCAGGTGGTGGCGCAGAAGACCGTCCGCCTGGACGGCAGCCAGTCTCGCTACGAGGCCCGGCTGGCCTTCGTCCCCGACCGGACGGGGAAGTTTGCCTTCACCGTCAGCGTCCCGGTCTACGAAGGGGAGGCGATCGCGCAGAACAACTCCCGCTCCTTCGTGCTCAAGGTGATCCGCGACCGGGTTCGCGTCCTGTTGGTGGTCGGCCGGCCCTCCTGGGACGTCCGCTTCCTCCGCCAGCTCCTGAAGAAGGATCCCAACGTCGACCTGATCAGCTTCTTCATCCTCCGCACCCCGGGCGACGATCCGCACAGCTCGCAGGACGAGCTCTCCCTCATCCCCTTTCCCACCCAGGAGATCTTCCAGGAGCAGCTCAAGACCTTCGACCTGGTGATCTTCCAGAACTTCAACCACCGCCCCTACCGCATGTCGCAGTACCTGGAGGGCATCGCCAGCTACGTGCGCGACGGCGGCGCCTTTGCCATGATCGGCGGCGAGCAGAGCTTCTCCGCCGGCGACTACGCGGGCACGCCCATCGAGGACGTGCTGCCGGTGACCCTGCTCCCGTCCGGGCCCACCGCCATCGACGAGACGCCCGCCCAGCTCCGGCTCACCGAGGCGGGCCGGCGCCATCCCATCACCGAGCTGGCGGCCAGCACATCGCAGAACGAGTCGCTCTGGTCGTCCTTGCCCCGGCTGCCGGGCGTGAACACCAGCGGCCCGCTCAAGGGAGGGGCGCAAGCGCTGCTCCAGGCGCCGGACGGCAGGCCGGTGCTGGTGGTGGGCGAGGCGGGGAGGGGCCGCGTCATGGCCCTGCTCTCGGACTCCTCCTGGTACTGGAGCTTCGTGGCCGCGGGAGCGCAGCAGGGCCCGCGCGCCTACGAGACGTTCTGGCACTCGGCCATCCGCTGGCTGGTGCGCGATCCGGCGCTCACTCCCATGCGCGTCACCTCCGAGCGACCCTCGTTCGAGCCCGGCGCCGACCCGCCCGCGCTGGACGTGCAGGTGCGGGGCAGCGACTACGGCGCCGCCGCCGGCGCCCAGATCGGCGTGGTCACCTCCTCGGCGAACGATGCGGTGCCCCATCCGGCCGGCGCCGCCGTGGCCGGCGCCGACGGCAACGCCCGGGTCACGCTCCCGCCCATGCCGCCCGGGGCGTACAAGGCGACGGTCACCGCCAAGCGCGCCGACGGCAGCCTCATCGGCGAGGCGGAGGACGCCTTCGTGGTGGCCCCGGCCTCGCGTGAATTGATCGAGGCGGCCCCCAGGCCCGAGGTGCTGCGCGCGGTCGCCTCGGCGACCAAGGGGAAGCTGCTGGAACCCTCCGACGCGCTCGCCTCGCTTCCCTGGCGCGATCCCGAGCGGGTGGAAGTGGGGCAGCGCCTGAGCAAGCCGCTCTGGGACAACTGGAAGGTGCTGGCGCTGCTCTGCCTGGTGGTGGGAACGGAGTGGACGCTGCGCAGGCGCTGGGGGTACGCGTAGATGCTCAGAGGAAGAGCCGCAACCCGAAGGTGATGAAGGGATAGACGTAATCGCCGGGCTTGTTCGGTTTCTCGCCGAAGAGCGGAAACGAGACCTGCGCTTCGACCGCGGCGCGCAGCCACTGCCGCTCCCTGCCGAGCATGTATCCGACCTGCGCTCCCGCAAATGGTCCGTCGCCGCCATAGTCCTCGCCGTCGGACTCGGAGAGGTGGCCGAAGGTCGCGCCCACATACGCCGCATCGCCCGCGGACCACAGGTACCGATCGACGCGGGCGGCGTAGCCCAGCAGCATCGACGCGGGGGCCAGGACCCCCGCGCTCACGTCCAGCCCAACCATCCAGTTTCCCGTGTCCGCCAGGACGCTCGCGCTGAACACGGCGCCGGTCCCTCCCTCCTGCAGATTGAGAGGGAGATGAGCCCCGGGTCCGATGTACCAGCGCAAGGGGGGTTTCTCCGCCCCGCCGTCTCCCGCGAGCGCAGGGCACGCAAGCAGCACGGCACCGGCGAAGATCCACCTCAACATGATGCTGCGACTCCAGCGCCAATCCGCCGGCCACGGCCAGGGGGACTGCGCTCAGCGGGAGACCTTCAACCCCACCGGAGCGGGCGGCGGCTGCGGTGACTCCGACTGCTGAGCCTTGAGGAAGTCCACCCAGCTCGCCGGCAGCCCGCGCTCCTGCGCTCCCTCCACCAGGTACGCCAGCAGCCTGCCGCTGGCCGGGCCGGGCTCGCCCCGCTTCTCCGGCCGGGCCACGAACGTCTTCGCCAGAACCTTCCGGCCCTCGGCGGAGACCTGGACCTCGATCTCCTCCGACAA
>DATKAG010000241.1:0-4854 GCA_035498355.1 Myxococcales bacterium
CTCGACCCGCGCATCGCGGTGTACATCGTGCGCGAGGGGCTGCGCGCCCTGGAGTACGCGCACACCCGCATGACCGACGACGGCCGGCCCATGGGCATCGTCCACCGCGACGTCTCGCCCAACAACATCCTCATCTCCGCCCGCGGGGAGGTGAAGCTGCTCGACTTCGGGATCGCCAAGCGCGACGAGGGCCGGCTGCACCAGACCCAGACCGGGGTGGTGAAGGGGAACGTGCAGTACATGGCGCCGGAGCAGGCGCGGGGCGAGCCCGTGGACGCGCGCGCCGACGTCTGCGCCATGGGCCTGGTGCTCTACTTCCTCCTCACCGGCCGGTCGCTCTACCGCGGGGACAACGCCTACAACCTGCTCATCCAGGCGGCCCAGGGCCTCACCCCGGAGCTGGCCGCCGGGCTGCAGGCCATCCCCGCCCCGCTGGCGGCGATCCTCCGCGTGGCGCTGGAGCCCGACCGGGAGCAGCGCTTCCAGAGCGCCTCCGCCTTCGACAACGCGCTCTCCCAGGCCCCGGCGGCCACTGCTGCCGACCTCGCGCGCGAGATGCAGCGGCTCTTCGGCGAGGAGCTGAAGGCGGAGCAGGCCCGGTTCGCCAGCGTGCAGCCTCCGGAGGAGCCGCCGCCCGAGGAGGGAACCGGCGAGGCCGGGGTCTTCTAGCCGCGGACGCCTGGAGCGGGTTCGGAGGGGGGAGTGGACCAAGGATCGTCGGTCGCAGCTTTCGCCGCCCTGGCGATCGCCGCCTGCACTTCGTCGCCCCCGCGTCCCGCGGGCGAGCTGCGCAACATGTTCGACCTGGTGGAGGGGGCGCAGGCCAGCGAGCCGGATGCCTCCGCCGCCGTCACCATCCGCGGGCAGCCGCTGCGCTGGCTCTCCCCGCCCTACGGGCCCAGCCAGCAGCTCCAGCAGGGCGATCGCGACGGGCTGGTGGTGCAGCCGGCCTTCGCGGACGCGCGGCCCGCGGCCTACGCCACCAGCGAGGTCTGGGACGGCTTTCCCCGGGTCTGGGCGCAGCCGCTCTACGTGCCGGTGAGCGGCTTCGATCCGCTGGGCAAGCCGATCCGCGTCCCGGACACCGAGTGGATCTTCGGGCTGGGCGCGGGCAGCCGCTTCTACAGCCCCTGGTGGCAGACCTGGTTCGTGACGGTGCCCGCCGGGTACGACGTGGAGAAGCTGCACAGCGCCGAGGCGGTGGTCTCCTCGGGCCTGCCTCTCACCCAGGGTCCCCTGCGCTACGCCGCCATCGGCCCGCGCGAGATCGAGGTGGCCCACCCGGACGGCCAGCCTCCCGTCCATCCCTTCACCGGCGACGTGCTCCTCACGCGCCTCTCCCAGCAGGGCTGGGCGGACGGGCAGCTCATCTGGTTCGTGGACTTCGGCGCCGACCGTTTCCGCGTCAACGCCAGCCTGGTGGTCCAGGAAGTGGCCCTCTTCCGCCTCGCCCTGCCGGGCGCGGACGGCACTCCGCAGGCGATGGACGTCCCGGCGATCGTGGGCACCGGCCCGCTCGGCACCCCCCGGGCGGCGGACGCGCCCGACGGCTTCCCCCGCTTCGGCGCCCTCCGACACGAGTACTACGCGCTGATCACCCCCGCGCCCGGCCAGCCCGTGCCCGGCGTGTTCGTCAGCGCCAGCCGCCCCGAGCTGCGCGCGCAGCTCATCGCCCAGCTCGGGGCGCAGATGGTCCCGCTGCCCTCCGACGCGGCCGAGCGGCTGCCGGAGCGCGAGCAGTACACGCTGCGGGTGGCGCAGGACGGCGGCTGCTTCGCCCTCACCGACTTCCCCAACTCCTGCGTCTGGTTCGACACCCAGCAATCGATCGAGGGCAACCTCCCCTCCACCGCCTTCGTGGACCTGAAGCGCTTCTCCTCCGGGGCCCTGCTCTTCTTCGACGGGGCGACGCCGTGAGGGCGGGCGTCCTCGCGCTGCTCGCCGCCTCCGGGGCGCTGGCCGACGGCGACGCCTGGAGCCCGCCGGCCGCGGCTCAGCCTTCGGGACTGCAGATCAACGGCTACGCGGACATCGGCTTCGCCGCCGCCCAGGGCAACGGCACCTCGTTCGCCCCGGGCGACACCCGCATCCCCGCGGACTACGGCACCGACCCGTTCGCCACCGCGGTGAACTCGCGCGGCGACGTGGCCTCCACCGATCCGGGCGGCCGCTTCGTCAACGGCTTCCTTCCCCGGTCGATGAACATCGGGGGCGCGCCCTCGGCGTTCCTCAGCACCTTCGACGTGGACCTGAAGTACGTCCCCGCCGCGCTGCCCCTGCTGCTCTTCGGCCGGGTGCAGTTCTTGCCCCGCTACGGCGGCTCGGGGAACGAGACGCGGGTGGTGGTGGAGCAGGCGTTCGCGCGCATCTCCCCCTTCGCCTCGCAGGAATTCGCCCTCTCCGTCGGCAAGTTCGACTCGGTGTTCGGCATCGAGTACCTGGAGAACGAGGCCAACCTGCGCACCAACATCACCCCCTCGCTCATCGCCCGCTACACCACCGGGCAATCGCTGGGGGTGAAGGCCTTCTACCGGGTGCAGATCCCCGGCATCTGGTCGGCGATCAGCCTCAACGCCGCCGCCACCAACGGGGGAACGCTGGTGGAGACGCTCTCGCCGCCCGACCTCTCCCTCTCGGGCCGGCCCATCGGCAGCGCCCGCCTGGGCTACGAATTGAACCTGCCCGCCTTCCAGCTCAAGATCGGCGGCAGCGGCGAGTACGGGACGCGCAACGACCAGCGCGGGGTGGCCGTGCGGCAGTGGCTTCTGGGGGCAGATCTGAGGGTGGTGTTCGGCGGGCTCTCGCTCTCCGCGGAAGGGGTGAAGATCCAGCAGGATCCCGGGGCGGCCGACAAGTCCAACGGCCTGGGGCCCTTCACCCTGGTCTCCGCCTTCGCCGCCCGGGGCGCCTACGGGACCCTGGCGTACGCGCTGCCCCTCTCGGACGGCGCGTTCCGCCGGCTCACCCCCTACCTGCGCTACGAGCAGCGGCACGCGCAGTTCGAAGGGTTTCCCGCCTACACCGTGGACCGCCTCACCCTTGGCTTCCGCCTCGAGCTCTGGGACGTGCTGATCGTCAAGGCGGAAGGGCTGCTCAACGGCGAGGTCTCGGGGTTGCCCCAGGTGGACAACGACGTCTTCACCTCGTCCTTCGTGTATTCGTTCTGAAAGGGACCCATGCGCTGGTTGATCGCCGCCCTGCTGCTCGCCGCGCCGCCCTCGCCCGACAAGAAGGGGACCGCGCGCGATCGCGCCATGCTCCAGCTCATCGAGCGGGAGACGCAGATCGCCAACCTGCTCACGGCCGGCAGGCTGGCCTGGGACGCGGGCGACTACGCCGCCGCCGCCGCGAGATGGGAGGCGCTGCTCAAGATCGAGGGGCTCCCCTCCGACGTGGAGAAGTCGGTGAAGCCCTTCGCCGCGGAGGCGCGCAGCCGCGCGGGCGGGACGCCGCTCATGGCCGTCCCCTTGGGCGAGGCCGCGGCCAGGCCCGAGGCCCCCAAGGAGCCCAGGCCGCCGCCGCCGGTGACGGTCTCCGGCACCGTCAGCGGCGGCGGTTCGGTGGGTCCGGGCGGCGCGGTGATCACCCTGCGGCGGACGGACGGCTGGACCCCCAAGCCCCAGCCCCTCACCCGGCCCATGCTGCAGAAGGAGAAGCGCTTCGTCCCCCACGTGCTGGCGGTGCCCCTGGGGAGCACCGTGGACTTCGAGAACGAGGACGAGATCTTCCACAACGTCTTCTCCCTCAGCCCGGCGGCGAAGTTCGACACCGGCCTGCACAAGGGCGGGGCCAGGACCCCGGTGAAGTTCGACAAGGCGGGGGTGGTGGAGTTGCTCTGCAACATCCATGCGACCATGCTCGGGTTCCTGGTGGTGGTGGACACGCCCTGGTACGCGGTGGCGGACGGCGGCGGCGCCTTCCAGATCAAGGGCGTCCCCCCAGGCGAGTACGAGGCGGCGGTCTGGCATGAGAGCGCGAACGAGGTGCAGAAGCGGAAGCTGACGGTGGAGGAGGGCGCGCAGCTCGCCTTCACCGTGGCTGCCGACAAGCGCGCCAACCCCTTCCCGCCGGACAAGTACGGCAAGCCCCGGCAACAGCAACTGGGATACTGAGATGCGTGCAGTCCTCCTCGCACTGACCGCGCTCGCCCTCGCTGGCTGCCCGAAGACCGCGGCCGGCCCGGCCTGCGGTCCCGGGGAGAGCAACCGCTGCTCCTGCGCGGGCGGCGGGGAGGGCCTGCAGCAGTGCCTGCCCTCGGGCCAGTCTTTCGGCGCCTGCGTCTGCTCGGATGTCTGCGCGAACGGCGCCTCCTGCGCCGCGGTCCCGAATCTGCTGGGGATGGACATGGACCAGGCCGGCGCGGCGGTGGACGGGGCGGGCCTCCGCCTGCCGGACCCGGTGGACGCGAAGGGCTTCATCACCGTGCAGCAGATCGCCGATCCCCCGGTGCAGGTGCTGGCGCAGAGCCCCGCCCCGGGCACGCCAGTGACGCCCGGCACCCGGCTCACGCTCACCGTCACGCTACCGCCCGATCAGGAGTCGCTGGGGCTGCCCAACTCGAACTTCCTGGTGGGGCACCTGCAGCAGGACACGGAGCAGAGCGCGCGGACGTACTACGAGGTGCTCGATCCCGGGCCCTTCCCCACCCGCTCCACCTTCGCGGACTGGAAGGCGGCCAACGGGTTCGGCACCGCGGCGGACGCGGAGGCCTCCGCCATCTACATGACGCACACCGACCTGGGCTTCGGCCGCCACATGCACATGCGGCGCAAGGGCCGGCGGGTGGCGTTCTACGTGGACAACTACCCGACCATCGAGGACGCCATCGCGGGAACGAAGTTCTTCGCCACGGTG
>DATKAG010000242.1:0-17385 GCA_035498355.1 Myxococcales bacterium
CGCGGCCGAGCTTGCCCCTCCCACCGATCTCGACGCGCTCGCCGCCGCCTTCCGCTCGGCGGCGCTGGTGGTCGCCAACGACACCGGGCCCATGCACCTGGCGGTGGCCTGCGGCGCCCCGGTGTGCGCCATCTTCCTCGAGGAGAGCGGTCTGCGCTTCGCCCATCCCGGCCCCCGCTTCGCCGCGCTCCTGGCCCCGGCCGACGAAGCGCCTGTGCTGGCCGCGGCCGGCCGGTTCCTTGACAGGGCGCCCTCTGCGGCACAACCTGCCCCCTCCCGGGAGGACCCTGCTTGATCCGCTCCATGACCGGCTTCGGCGCGGGACGCGGCGAGGCCGGCGGCGAGGCGGTCTCCGTGGAGCTGCGCTCGGTCAATGCCAAGTTCTGCGAGGTGAAGCCCCGCCTTCCCCGCGAGCTGGCCGCCCTGGAGCTGGAGCTGGTCAAGACCATCAAGGGGCGCATCCACCGCGGGGTGATCGACGCCTTCGTCCGCCGCGAGGCCGGGGGAGAGCGTGGCACCACCCCGCGCGCCGACCTGGCGCTGGCGGCCGGGTACGCCAAGGCCCTGCGGGAGCTGAAGGACTCGCTGGGCCTCGCCGGCGAGCCCACCGTGCAGGACCTGGCGGCGATGGAAGGGGTGATCTCCCTGGGCGAATCGGCGCCCGACCTGGAGTCTGCCGCCGCGGCCCTGCAGCGCGCCCTCGCCGCCGCCCTCGACGCGCTCGACGTCATGCGCCGCCGGGAGGGGGAGGCGCTGGCCCGGGATCTCGCCGCCCGGCTGGACGCGATCGAGAAGAGCGCCGGGGATCTGTCGCGCCAGGCGCCGCTCCAGGTCCAGGCGGCTCGGGAGCGGCTCACCGCGCGCATCGCCGAGCTGACCCGGGGCATGCCGCTCGATCCGGCGCGGCTCGCCCAGGAGGTGGCGCTGTTCGCCGACCGCACCGACGTTTCCGAGGAGCTGACCCGGCTGGGCAGCCACCTGGGGCAGGCGCGCGGCCTGATCCGCTCGGACGCTCCGGCCGGGCGCAAGCTGGAGTTCTTGGTCCAGGAGATGAACCGGGAGATCAACACCATCGGGTCCAAGTCCCAGGACGCCGGCATCTCCGCCGCGGTGGTGGAGCTGAAGGCGGAGCTGGAGCGGATCCGCGAGCAGGTGCAAAACGTCGAATGAAGCCGCTCTTGCTCATCCTCAGTGCCCCGAGCGGGACGGGGAAGACGACGCTGGCGCGCCGGCTGGTGGAAGCGCATCCCGGCGCCATCTTCTCCGTCAGCTACACCACCCGCACGCCCCGGGGCGAGGAGCAGGAGGGCGAGGACTACCACTTCGTCAGCGCCCAGCGCTTCCAGGAGATGATCGCCCAGGGCGCCTTCGTGGAGTGGGCGCAGGTGCACGGGCACCACTACGGGACCCCGCGCGCGGCCATCGACCCCAAGGCCAGCCTGGTGGTTTTCGACATCGACGTGCAGGGAGGGGAGACCATCAAGAAGCAGCACCCGGAGGCGGTGCGCGCCCTGATCCTCCCGCCCTCCCTGGCGGAGCTGGAGCGCAGGTTGCGGGCCCGCTCCACCGACGACGAGGCCACCGTGCGCCGCCGGCTGCACGCGGCCCAGATCGAGATCCGGCTGGCGCGCTCGGCGGGGTACGAGTACTGGGTGGTCAACGACGACCTGGAGCGCGCGTACCAGGACCTGCAGGCCATCGTGCGGGCGGAGGAATGCCGGGCGGGGCGGAGGCCGCTGGCGCCGGACCTGGGGCTGCCCTAGAGGCCGTTCACGGCCACGTCGCCGTCGCCGTCCACGTCAACGACCACGATCACGTCGACGATCACGTCAACGTTTGCTGGTCGCCAGCAGATCGCTGAGCTGATCCTTCCAGGCCGGGGCGTTGGTGTGCGTCCCGTGGCCGCGGGTGAGGGGGCCGATGGAGAGGACCACGGCCTTGCCTCGCTTTACCCGGCGGATCTCCTTTTCCAGGATCCCCAGCTCGGGAGGGTTCACCTCGTCGTCCTGGGAATTGACGGCGGTGACTGCGGCCTCGATCTTCTCCAGCCCGGGCGAGGGGTCGTAGTCGCGGGAGGACTCGAAGGCGTAGAGGAAGTCGTTGGCGTCGGTTGCGGCCAGCCGCTTCGCCATCCACTCCCGGGCGAGCTTGTCCGCCTCGTCGCGAGAGGGAGCCTGGGCCTGCAAAGGCAGGGCGGCGCTCCCCAGGAAGAAGAGCACCTCCAGCGCGCCCCGCAAGCCGCCGACCGGAGGAGCGGTGTAGTTGCCGCCGTTCCAGGCCGGGTCCGAGCGGATGGAGTCCGCCACGAACTCCCGCAGCACCCGGTTGCGCCCCGCGATCTGCACCGGCAGGCAGGCCAGGGCGAGGACCGCATCCATGAACCGCGGCTGCGCCTCGGCCCACATCCAGGAGTGCATGCAGCCCATCGAGGTGCCTGCGATCAGGCGCAGGTGGTTGACGCCCAGCTTCTCCGTGAGCAGGCGCCTCTGCGCCTCGATCATGTCGCGGTAGCCGTAGTGGGGAAACCGGGCGCGCAGCCCGTCGCTGGGCTTGGAGGAGCGGCCGTGCCCGATGTTGTCGGGAAGGACGATGAAGTGGGTGGCCGCATCGAGAGGCTGGCCCGGGCCGAACAGCTCGCCGGCGAAGGAGTCGCCCAGGAACTGCGCTCCGCTCCCGGTGGTGCCGTGCAGCACCAGCACCGCGGGCGCCCCGGGTGTTCCCAGCGTCCGGTAGTGGATGCGCAGCTCCGGCAGGCTCTCGCCGGAGGCGAAGCGGAAGTCGCGGAGGAGGAAGTCGCCTTCGGTGACCGCCAGCGCGGCGAGCAGGAAAGGAAGCATGGTCGCAGCCTGCCACGCCCTGTTAATGTCCGCACCGTGCCCCGCATCCACCTGCTCGACGCCACGCTCGCCAACCAGATCGCGGCCGGCGAGGTGATCGAGCGCCCCGCGGCGGTGGTGAAGGAGCTGGTGGAGAACGCCCTGGACGCGGGCGCCCGGCGGATCGAGATCGACCTGCAGGATGGCGGCCGGCGCCTGGTCCGGGTGCGCGACGACGGGTCGGGGATGGGCCGGGCCGACGCGGAGCTGAGCCTGCAGCGCCACGCTACCAGCAAGCTGCGCAGCAAGGACGACCTCTTCGCCATCTCCAGCTACGGATTCCGCGGCGAGGCCCTGCCCAGCATGGCCGCGGTCAGCCGCTTCACGCTGCTCACCTGCGAGCCCGGCGCGCTGGAAGGGACGCGGGTGGAGATCGAGGGGGGCTCGGCCCCGCGCCTTTCCGCCACCGGCGCCCCGCCCGGCACCACCGTCGAGGTCCGCGACCTCTTCTGGAACGTGCCCGCCCGGCGCAAGTTCCTCAAGAAGGCCCAGACCGAGCTGGCGCAGTGCATCGACGCGGTCCTCCGCCTGGCCCTCCCCCGTCCGGAAGTGACCTTCCTGGTGCGCGAGGGCGAGCGCACCCTGGCCCGGCTCGAGGCCGGCGCCGGGGTGGAGGCGGCGCGCGCGGAGGAGGCGCTGGGGCGCGAGGTGCGGGGCCAGCTCGTTCCTTTCTCCGGCCAGTCGCGCGCGGCCCGCGCCCATGGCCTTCTGGTCTCTCCCGCCGTCGAGTACGGCAGCGCCCGCAACGTCTGGCTGTTCGTCAACGGCCGGGCCATCCGCGATCGCTCGCTCACCCACGCCGTGCTCCGCGCCTGCGGAGAGCTGATGCCCCACGGCCGCTATCCCGGGGCCATCGTCTTCCTCGAGGTGCCCAAGGCCGAGGTGGACGTGAACGTGCACCCGGCCAAGGCGGAGGTGCGTCTCGCCGACCCGAAGGCCGCCTGGGAGGCCATCCATTCCGGGCTCACCCAGGTGCTGGCGCGCGGCGAATGGATGGGGAAGGGTTCCGCGGCGGTGGAGCCCGCCCGGGTCTACCAGATGGGCGAGTCCACCCGGCGCGTGGCCGAGGCCATCGAGCGGTACGGCAGCCGCATGCCCAACACCTGGTGGATGCCGCCGGCGCACGCGCAGGGCGAGCCTGCCGCCGCGCCGCCCCCGCCCGAGCTGCTGGAGCGCCCCTCCTGGTTCCGGGGGCTGCGCTACCTGGGGCAGCTCCACCGCACCTACCTGGTGTGCGAGGGCGCCCAGGGGCTGGTGCTGATCGATCAGCACGCCGCGCACGAGCGGATCAACTACCAGCGCCTGCGGGCGCGAAAGGCCGGCGAGGGCGTGCAGCCCCTGCTGGTGCCGCTGCTCGTCCAGCTCCCGGCGGCCGCCGCCGCGCGGGTGGCCGAGGCGGTTCCCCTGCTCGCCTCGCTCGGGGTGGAGCTGGAGCCGTTCGGCGGCGCCACCGCGGTGGTGAAGGCGCTCCCCTCATCGCTGGCGCGGCTGGACGAGTCCGGCCTGGGCGCCCTCCTCTCCGATCTCGCCGAGGAGCTGGCCCTGCACGGCCGGGGCGAATCGCTGGAGCGGGTGCGCGACGCGCTCTTGGCCCGCGCCGCCTGCCACGGCAGCGTCCGCGCGCACGACGGGCTTGCCGCCGAGGAGGCCCGGGCCCTGCTCGAGGCCCTGGACGAGACCGACTACGGGGCGCGCTGCGCGCACGGCCGCCCGGTGGTGGCGGAGTGGACCGGGGCCGAGATCGAGCGGCGCTTCGGCCGCGACTACGCCTCCCACTCCCACGCCGCGCCCCCGGAAGCCCTCTGACCAAGGGCTCCGGGGCATGGCGAGTGCCCAAGGCTTATAGTGGGACCGAGGAGGACGCGATGCAGGTCGCCATCCAAGGGATCGTCGAGACGCTGCGAAGGGTGCCGCCCGCCGAATTCCAGCCCGGGGAGGTGTGCGCGCGCCTGCGCGGGCTCCTCCTCGATCCGCGGACGCTCGCGCCGTACCTGCACTTCGCGCCCCGGCGCTACACCCGCAACCTGATCTACCGGGACGACGTCTTCGAGCTCCTGGCGCTCTGCTGGGAGCCTCGCACCCAGAGCCCCATCCACAATCACTCCGGCCAGCTCTGCTGGCTCTCCATCCAGCAGGGGGCGCTGCGGCTGGAGAACTTCCACAGCCTGGACGGGCCGGGGCCGGGAGAGAGCATCCGGCTGGTCCCGAACGGCGGAGTGGACCAGGCAGCGGAGGGCGTGCTCGACCTGCAGCAGGGGGACGACGCCATCCACCGGGTCTCCAACCCGTTCCCCGAGCGGGCCGTCAGTCTGCACGTCTACTCCCGCCCCTTCGACACCTGCATCGCCTACGACCTGGAGGCCCGCTGGGCCCGGGTGATCAACCTGCAGAACCACTCGGTGGGCGGCAAGCTGGTGGCGGGGCAGTTGCAGTGAGGAAGGCTCTTCTCGCCCTCGCCCTGGCCGCCTGTGCCCACGGCACCGCGCGGTCCGGCGAGAGCGCTCCCCCGCCCGGCCTGGAGGTGCAGGACGCGGTGCACGGCGTCCGCTACACCTTGCCCACCGGCGCCGAGACCTGGCAGGTGAGCCGCGAAGGAACCGCCCGCGCCGCCTCCGGCGTGGAGGCGGAAGTGAGCGCCTTCCCCATGGCCAGGCCGACCACGCCGCAGCAGTGCCGCGAGCACGCCCGCACCCGGCTCTCGGGAGACAAGGAGAGGGAGACGGCGGGTCCCCCGCCCGACCTGCCCCGCGATCAATCCGCGGAGGACTCCCCCACCGCCCTGTGGATCTTCACCACCGGCCCCGCTTCCGCCCCCTTGCGCAACCGCTGGGCCTTCTTCGCCCGCGGGGCCGACTGCCTGGTGCTGCACGTCACAGGGCCGCTGCAGGATGCCTTCGCCGCCCAGGCGTTCGCCACCGGCGCGGGCAACTTCCAGGTGCTCCCCTTGCCCGAGGATCGGCAGCGGGAGGCGGATCTGCTGGCGGGGATGGGCTTCCTCGAGCGGCGCGATCCGGCCTCGGCGCTGGAGCGGTTCGAGGCCCTGGCCAGCCGGGAACCGGACAACGCCAAGGCGCACTTCGGCGCGCTGATGGCCGGCTTCGAGCTGGGTCCCCAGGGCTACGCGCGCGCGCTCCCGCACGGGACCCTCGCGCTGCGCTCGGACCACGATCTCTCGCCCGAGCAGCGGCAGCTCGCCTTGCGGGCCATGGGGGTGATGCAGCTGGCGGAGAACCACGTGCGCGAGGCGGCGGAGACCCTGGCCGAGCTGGTGGTGCGCGCTCCCGACCTGGCGGAGGGCCAGTACAACTACGCCTGCGCCCTGGCCCGGATGGGCGATGCGCAGGCGGCGCTCGATCACCTGCGGGCCGCCGTGCGCCTGGACGGAGACCTGGCCGCCCACGCCCGCCAGGACGAGGATCTCAAGTCCCTGCGGGGGAGCGCCGCCTTCGACCAGCTCACCGGGGTCCCGAAGTAGGCCCCGGCGCCTCCAGCTCCAGGCCTTCCGCATCCACCCCCGGCCAGCGGATGGCCACCTCCTGCCGGGCGGCCTCCGCCGACATCAGCGCCGGATCTCCCACATACGCCCACGCCTCGGGCGAAGGGAATGCGGCGCCCCCCTCGACGAGCGCCAGGCGCTCGGAGATCGGCTCGAAGTAGAACCCGGTTTCCGGGGCGAGGGACATGGGGGGAAGTGAAATGAAAATGGAGTGTCGACAGAATCTCTGTATCCTACCGCCGATGCGACTCGCGCTCGCGCTGCTTCTCGCCGCCTCCGCCGCCACCGCCGCCGTCCCCGAGAAGGGGGAGGGCACCATCACCATCTTCGGCGGGGCCCGCTCGCTCTTCCCCGGGAACAACGACTACCTGGTGGAGCAGGGGGCCTCGCACCAGCCGGTGCAGCCGGGGGGGATGGCCTCCTTCGGGTACCAGTACGACGACGAGCTGCACTTCAAGATCGAGATCGGCTACATGTACGACCACTTCAAGATCGCCGGCGGCGACCTGATCGTGAGGAGCGTTCCCATCCTCCTCGCCCTGGACACCGTGCTGGTGAAGACGCAGAAGCTCACCTTCTACGGAGGCGGCGGCATCGGATACTCGCTCAACACCGGCAGCCGGGGCGGGATCGACAACGAGGCGAACTCCACCGCCGGCTACGTGGCGCTGGGGATCCGCATGCAGCTCCCGGGGCCCATGGCCCTGGTGCTGGAGGACCGCTACACGCTCTCCCACGCCCAGGTGGACCCGCAGAGCACGCAGATGCTGAACGTGGGAGGGAACCTGCTCTCGCTGGGGTTGATGTTCCACTTCCTCCAGCCCGACGACAAGGGGAAGCCGACCGCCCCCTAGCGCGATCGCGGCCACGGACGACAAGGTGCCTAAAAGAGACGGCCGTGGGATGCTCGCGAGCAACCCAGGCGTTCACTGGAGCATGAGGATGATGAGCGACGAGACCAGCGCCCCGCGCAGCGTTCCCCCTCCCGAGGGCGCCGGCCCGGACGGCGACATCACCGCCCTGAGGCGGGAAGTGATCGAGGCCCGCAACCTCGTCATCAAGACCGATAATCTCTTGAAGAACCTCCATGCCGAGCTCAAGCAGATGGGCCGCAAGCACGAGGAGCAAGAGAAGCGGCACTGGATGACCAGCGTGGCCGCGTACGTGGGGTTCATGGTGCTGGCCGCGGCCGGGGCCATCGCCTACGCCAACGCCGAGGTGCGCACCGCGCGGGGCGATGCCCAGGCGAACGAGGCCCGCGCCCTGGCCCTGCAGAAGGACGTGGAGAAGTCCAAGTCGCTGGAGGCGAGCCGCCGGGAGTCGTCGGAGAAGGCCCTGCGCGTCTACGACCTCCTGGGCAGCGAGAAGGAAGGGGCGGCCCTCAACCAGGCGATGACCCAGGCCATGCACCTCGACCGCGGGCAGCTCTCGGTCCTGGAGGGCAAGGCGATCGACGACCGGGCCGCGGGCATGAAGCAGAAGCTCGCGGAGGCGGCGCGCAGCGCTGGCGAGGCGGCCTTCCGCCGCCAGGACTGGAAGTCGGCCTCGCAGGACCTGGGCCGCTACGTGGAACTGGAGCCCAAGGTGGCGGACAACATGATCTGGTTCCACCTGGGGAGCGCGCGCATCCAGACCAAGGAGTACCAGGGCGCCATCCAGCCGCTGGAGAACTTCCTCAAGGGCACCGGGGGCACGAAGACGGCGCAGTACGCCGGCCTGTTGCTCGGCCAGGCCTACGAGGAAGTGGGCAACCCCACCCGGGCGCGCGAGGTGTACACCCGCGCGGAGTCGCTCTACCCGGGCAGCGACTTCGCTCCGTCCATCCGCAACCGGTTGAAGAGGCTCGCCGCCGCGTCGGCGCCGCTGGGGACTCCGCCGGCCACCGCGTCGGCACCGAAGCCTCAGCAGCAGTAAGAGACGTGGACGCGAACGTTACGCGAACGTCGACGTTGGCGTGGGCGTTGACGTGGCCATGATCGAAAACCCGTTTGCTGCGTCCACGGCCACGTTCACGTCGACGCCGCCGTCCACGATCACGATCACGTCAACGCCCACGATCACTCTCTCTACCGCACCTTCAGCTCCCGCCTCGCCCGCGCCAGCGCCTCCTTCACGCGGCGCGCCTCCTCCGCCGTCTCCTCTCCCGACCTGGAGAGCCGGCGGCGCAGCTCCTCGATCCCGTCCAGCGCCTCGGCGAGCGCCTGCGAGGCCTCTCCGCCGGCGCCCGAAGAGCAGCGCTGGCTGACGCGGTCCATCTCGTCCTCCCAGCGGCGCGTCCAGGCGTCCCACTCGCGGGCCAGCGCTCCGCCTTCCAGGCCGCCCGGCGCCGGCTGCACCGCGCGCGCAGAGATCTGCGCGTAGAGCCGCTCCACGTCCTCCAGGCAGGCGGTGGGGCCCTGCACGGGGGCGCTGTCCGGGCGGCGGCCGTAGAGGTCGCCCATCACGCTGCGCAGGAGTTGCGCGAAGAGCACGGCGCAGACCACCCCGAAGGCGACGTACAGGGAGACGCGGTACGGTCTCAGCGCAGGGTCGCGCGGCACCGGCAGGGTCTAGCCCGACAAGGGCGGAGGTTCAAGGGACCGAGGCCGTGGGCTGGGACACGTCCGGAACGATGACCTGGTAATGCCCTTGCTCGTCCGTGAGCGCGGTCCCCAGCTGGAAGCTGGCGCCGGAGAGGTCGACGGTGAAGAAGGTCACCTGCGCCCCGGCCACCGCCGCGTCCGCGGAGCCCGGCTTCACCCCCTTGACCGTCCCCACCAGTTGCACCGGCGAGGAGATGCGGATGGCCGGGAGCTGCGTCTCCCCCGGATCGCCGCCGTCCAGGTCGAACTGCGCCACCGCGTGGGGCAGCGTCACGTCCGCCGGCGGGACCACCTCGAAGCGCCAGCGGCCGGGGTCCGCCACCAGGTGATAGAAGCCGTTCGCGTCGGTGGGCGTGCTGGTGGCGCTGCGGGTGGTGACCAGCGAGTCGGCGAGGCGGGTGGCGACCAGCTGGAAGTTGGTGGACACCGGCCGCCCGTCCGGCCCCAGCACCTGCCCGAAGCGGTGGACCTTGAGGGGGCAGGCGAGATCGACGCCGGAGGCGGGAGCGGTGACCGAGCGCTGGGGGGAGAGCGCCGGCGCGGTGGCGTCGGTGGGCGGCGCCGCCTCCACCAGGTAGCTGCCGGCCCGGAGCTGCAGCGAGTATGCGCCGGAAGTGTCGGCGACCGCCGAGCGCGCCAGCGTCCAGCTTCCCCCGACGCTCTTGGCGTACACCCGGGCCGAGGGCACCGGGTTGCCCGACGGATCCAGCACCCGCCCGCTCAGCGCCGCCACCGCGGGGAGGGGAAGATCGACCACCGGCGCGTACGCCACCGGCTGGTAGGTGGGGAAGGGATCGAGCGCCGCCGCGGCCACGCCCCCGTCGGGATCGGCGAGCGGACCGATCTGCAGGGCGACGCTGCTCGCGTTGGGCGAGAGATAGAACGAGTACCCCCCGTCGTCGGTGATGTCCGGCGCGGAAAGGGCCTTGCCCGAAGGATCGACGGCGGTGACGCTCGCCCCGGAGAGCGGCATCCCGCCGTTCACCGTCACTCCCCCGTCGAGCTGTCCCAGGTTGTCGACCGGGGGGACCACCAGCCCCAGCACGGGCGCCGCGGTGTCGAGGGCGGCGAACTGCAGGGGCGGCAGCGGCGGGGGCGGCTGCACCCGCACGTCCCAGGCGCCCTGGGGAATGCGGGCGTGGTACGCGCCCGAGGAGTCGCTCACGGCCACGATCTGCTCCACCCGGTCGGGGATCACCGGGGCGTGATCGGTGAAGGTCACCGTCGCCCCCGGGACCGGCGCCTGCGACCCGCCTGCCTGCGCCTGCGTCACCGTTCCCGGCAGCCCGGGACTGGGCCCCACCTCCAGGGGCAGGAGGAGGGAGAAGTCGTTGAGCACGCTGCGGCTCACGTCCACCGGCAGGCTCTTGAGGGCGAAGGCCGACCCGCTGGGCGGGCGCACCTCCACCCGCACCGCCGCGAGGTTCGAGGCGGGCAGCCGGCACTCGTTGAGGAAGCAGACGCCGTTGTGCGAGCACTGCCCGCTGCTGATGCAGGACTCGGCGCTCACCCGCGGATCGCGCAGGGCGCAGGCGGCGAGGAGCGCCAGCAGCGGCGGACCGAGGCGCTTCACTGGCACACCCGGCGAGAAGGCGGGGTCTGGGGGCACTGCCCGCTGACCTGCTCCACGTGCACGTCGACGAAGAAGCGGTAGATCGCCGGCGTGTAGCCGGGCTTCATCGCCCGGTTGGGCTGGGTGGTGGAGGCGGGGTCGAAGCCCTCGTTCTCGCCCACCACCACCTCCACCACGTGCTGGCCGCTGGTGACGATCCCCGCCGCGTCGGCGTCGAAGCTGTAGACCCTCAGCGTCCGCTGGATGGCGGTGGCGTCGTCGAAGGTTCCCTCCATCACATCGGTGAACCGGACCAGGGTGGAGTTGGGCACGGTCACGTCGTAGTCGATGAACCAGCGCGCCTCCAGGGTGATGGTCGGGTCGTCCTCCTCCACCACCAGTCCGCTGAACTCGAGCAGGCAGTGGCAGGGCGGGGTCTGGGCCGCGTCGACCGACCCCTGGCGGATGAGGGTGAGCAGGGGTGTGAGCAGGTAGGCGGGGATCGTCTCCACCACGAAGTGGGGCGGCGGATGAGGGGTGGTGGTCTTGGGCTCAATGCTTTGCGGGATCAGGCAGCCTCCCAGCGGGCACACCGCCGCCAGGGAGAGGATCGCAAGCGCCGCGCCACGGACGATGGGCCGCGATCCCGCCCACTTGGGAGCGGGGGCCGGGTGCGAGAACGTCTCCTCGCGCGACATTGCTGTCACCGCTCGTCCAGGGGCTCGTCGGGGGGCAAGGTCTCTCCCCGCTTCTCCGCCTCCATCCGCTCCAGGTGGCGGAAGATGGTGCGGGGATCGACGCCCAGGTCCTTGGCCGTCTTGGTCCGGTTGCCGCCGTTCCGCTCCAGCACCTCGTTGATGTAGCGCTTCTGCCACTCGTCGCGCGCCTGGGTGAGGGGCAGGATGGGCTCCAGCTGCTCGGGGCGCAGCTCCAGGTCGTCGGGGCTGATCAGCGGCTTCTCCGCCAGCACCACCGCCTTCTTGATCCGGTTCTCCAGCTGCCGGATGTTGCCCGGCCAGCGGAAGCGCTGGATGGCCACCAGCGCCTGGGGCGAGAAGCCCTTCACCTTGCTCCCCAGCTCCCGCACGGCGCGGCCCAAGAACCACTTGGCCAGCATCACCGCGTCCTCCCCGCGGTCGCGCAGGGCCGGCAGGTGCAGGTGGACGACGTTGATCCGGTAGTAGAGATCCTCGCGGAAGCGCCCCGCCTTCATCTCCTCGTCCAGATCCTTGTTGGTGGCGGTCACCACCCGGATGTCCACCGCCTCGGGCTTGTTCTCGCCCACCCGGGTGACCGCCCTTTCCTGCAGGGCCCGCAAGAGCTTCACTTGAAGGCCGGCGGGCATGTCGCCGATCTCGTCGAGGAAGAGGGTCCCGCCGTTCGCCGCCTGGAAGCGCCCGGGCCGCGCGCCCACCGCGCCGGTGAAAGCCCCCCGGGCGTGGCCGAAGAGCTCGCTCTCCAGGAGGTTCTCGGGGATGGCGCCGCAGTTGATGGCCACGAAGGGCCCGTTCTTGCGCGGGCTGCGCCGGTGGATCTCCCGGGCGATCAGCTCCTTGCCCGTGCCCGTCTCCCCGGTGACCAAAAGGCTGATGTCGGTCCCCGCCACCTTGTCGATCTTGCGGAAGATGTCCCGCATGGCGTCGCAGGCGCCCACGATGTCGCCGTAGGCGTGCTGGTCGAGGCGGTCGAGGAGGGCCTTCTTGTCCGCCCGTAGCTCGTCGAGCTGCCGGCCCAGTTCCACCAGCAGGACCGCGGTGCTGCAGAAGCTGGTGGCCATCTCCAGCTCGCGCTCGGTGAAGAGGTTGGTGAGCTTGTCGTTGCCCAGGTAGATGGCCCCGATCAGTTCCTTGCGCATCACCAGCGGCAGGCACATCACCGAGGCCAGCTTGAGGTTCACCACGCTTTCGCTGGCGTTGAACTGCGAGTCGTGGAGCGCGTCCTCGATGCAGAGCGGCTGCCGGGTCTCCAGCACCCGCTTGAGGATGGTGTCGGAGAGCCGCTCCACGGCGTCGGCCACGTTCTCCCGCTGGAAGTTGCGCGCCTTGAGCACCTGGGGCGCGCCGTCGTTCACCACCAGCACGAACCCCTTGTCCGCCCGCACCACCTCGATGAGCGCGTCCAGCAGCCGGGTGAGGGCGCTGTCCACCCCGGGCTCGCTGGCCAGCTGGCGGGCGAACTGCGCCAGCCGCGAGGTGACCAGCGCCTCGGGGTGGGCGGCCGCCTCGCGCCGCACCTGGGCGGGCGCGGAGGCGCGCTCCCCGCTCTGGAAGACCAGCTGCGTGTTCCCCAGCTGGAGGGTGTCTCCGTCCTCCAGCGTGTGCTGCCCGCGTTTGCGGCCGTTCACCACCAGGTGCGCTCCCTCCAGGGCCGTGGCGATGAAGGACTGCCCATCGTGCTGGATGGCCACCACCCCGCGCAGATCGGGCACCCGCACGTCGCTGTCCGCGGCGGCGGCCAGGGTGGTGAGCGGCTTCACCAGCGGCACGAAGGCCGGCGCCGCCCCCTCGGTGTGCACCACCAGCGTGGCCATCAGCGCACCGCGTCCGGAGGGAGGATGCGGTCGGGAAGCTGCTCCTCCGCCTTGTAGTTGAGGGCCGCGTGCACGGCCCCGGCCGCCCAGAGGGCGAAGAAGACTCCCGCCCCCACCCACTTCACCACGTCCAGCCGCTGGGCCGTCTTGTAGGGCGTGCTCCCCGTGCCGGTGTTGTCGAAGCGCAGGGTGGCGTTGTCGCGCAGGCCCTCGATGAGCAGGGCGCTGCCGGCGCTGGCCGCCCCGGCCACCAGCTCCGAGGTGGCGAGGATGGTCCCCAGGGTGCGGTCGCCGTTCTGGAACTGCCCGATGCCGAAGGGCATCATCGTCACCCAGAACTCGTGCTGCACCACCCGCCGCTCGATGGAGGGGGAGATCTGCTGCAGCCGGCGGCGCTCCTCCTCCAGCTCCCGCTGGCGCCTGCGCTCCGCCTCCTCCGCCGCCACCCGGCGCTGCGCCTCCTGCTCCGCGCGCTTCTGCGCCCGCAGCGGCGCCAGGTGCGGCTCGGCCTCCTTCTTCACCTGGTCGAAGAAGGAGACCGCGGCCGGCGGGACGTAGAAGGGGTCCAGCTCCGCGTCGGGATTGATGTAGAGGTACTCGAGGAAGGCGCTGTACGCCTCGCCCTTGCGGCCCTGGTAGAAGAGGGAAAGGCCGAGGAGCCGGTAGGCCTCCGCGCGCATCTGCAGCGACTCGAAGCGGCCGGCCTCCAGCAGGGCGGCGAGGAGCCTCGAGGCCTGGGCGTAGTCCCCGTACTCGAAGGTCACCCGGGCGCGGTTCATCGCGTCCACCGCCGCCCGCATGTCGGGGTCGGAGGGTGCGGCTTGCGCCAGGTTGAAGGCGAGGAGCAGGGCGAGCATCAGGGCGTGCCCTTGTTGTAGTCGAGGAGGTTGAGCATCCCGGCCTGCACGGTGACGGCGAGGGTGCGGTCGCCCACGGTGACCACCGCCCGCTGGTCGGGCTGGGTCATCGCCCAGGGGCGCGGGTCGGAGGCGGTGCCCACCAGCACGCCGTCGATCAGCACCCGCGCGTCGGGCGGGGCGTTGATCACCTTGAACTGCGCGGGCAGCGGGGCCCCGTAGTGGAGCTGGTAGACCTGCTGGGGGCGGCTCTTGCTGATGGAGATCTGCTGCACGGCGTCGGCGCAGCAGGGATGGTGCACGACCACCCGGTGCACTCCCGGCTCGAGCTTGAGGGCGAAGGTGGGCGAAGTGTTGTCGTGGGGAAGATCCTGCCCGTCCACCGTCACCTGCCCGCCGAAGCGGGTACGGAGCTGCACGTCCAGCGGGTCCGGCGCCTTGGGCGGCGGGGGAGGTCGCTTCAGGGCGATCTCCCGATGGGGCGGCTCCGCCTGCGGCGCCTGCGCGGGAGGCGGGAAGGAAGAGGCCCGGGCCCTGTCCTCGGCCTGCTGCTGCGCCGCCCGCTCGGCGGCGATCTTCTCCCGGGCCGCCCGCTCCGCGGCGGCCGTGGCCCGCGCCCGCTGGATGGCCGCGCGCAGCTCCCAGCCCAGGGCGAAGAGCGCGGCCAGCGCCACCAGGGCGATCACGGCCCGCCGCGCCGCCTTGAGCAGCCGCTCCCGCCGGCGGATCCGCTCCACCCGTCCCCGGGCGGCGGCGTTCTCCGGGTCGAGAGAGAGCGCCCGCCCGAAGGCGGCCAGCGCCGCGCTGGTGCGCTTGTGACGCAGGTGCTCCTCGCCGGCGGCCAGGCTGCGGGCCACCAGGCGGGCACGCACGTCCTTGGCGTGCGCCTCGGGCGCGTGCACGAAGGCGGCCAGGTCGCGCACCGGGTCCTCGATCCCGGCCTCCCGCAGGGCCTCCGAGAGATCGGCCTTGACCTCGGCCGCGCTCTGGTACCGCTTCTCCGGGTCGTTCTCCAGGCAGCGGGCGATGATCTTCGCCTGCGTATCGCTCACCGAGGGACGGATTGCCCGCGGGTCCTGCCGCGCCCCCTCGAGGATGGCGCGGAGCAGCGCGGCGGGCGAGGTCGCCTGGTAGGGCATCTTCCCGCAGGAGAGCCAGTAGAGGATGGTGCCGAAGGAGAAGAGATCGGCCCGCGGATCGGCCGGCTTGCCTTCGATGGTTTCGGGCGCCAGGTGGGCGGGCGAGCCGAGGATGCTGCCGGTGACGGTGAACTTCTCGTCCGGGTCGAGGAGGGCGGCGATCCCGAAGTCGGTGAGCTTCACCACCCCGTCCTCGCGGATCATGATGTTCTCCGGCTTCAGGTCGCGGTGGACGACGCCGGCGGCGTGCGCGTGCTGCAGCGCCTCGGCGATGGGGAGGAGGCAGGCCATCGCCAGCTCCGGAGGATCGAAGGGGTGCTCGTCGGCGAAGGCGCGCAGGGTGCGGCCGCGGATGAACTCGGTGACCAGGAAGCTGGGCTCCGCCAGGGGGCCGGAGAAGTCGTAGACGTCGAGGATGTAGGGGTGGTGCAGCCGCGCTACCGCGTGCGCCTCGCGGTCGAAGCGCTTGCGGATCTCCTCCCGGGCGTGCAGGTGCGGATGCAGGACCTTGACGGCCACCGTGCGCCGGAGCTGGGTATCCCACCCGCGCCAGACGACGGCCATTCCGCCTTGCCCGACCTGCTCTTCGAGGCGGTACCGCCCCAGCTCCAAGGGCCCCTCCGCGACAACCGTGACAGGGTTGTCGCGTTTCTACAGCGAAATGGCGGAGTGCGCCATCGGCATCGATCGCGGCATCCGCGTCAGCCGCGGCGGGCCCTGCGCACCCGCTGCAGGAGCTCTTCCAGGAGCGCCCTGGGATCGCGGGGCAGGCTCGACGGGGGCGCGGGCTGCAGCGGGGCGAAGGAGGCGGCGGCCGCCTTGGCGGATCGCTCCTGCGGCCTCTGCACGCCGTTCACTTGCGCGGGCGGCGGGCCCTCGAGCTTCTCGCCAGCGGCGAGGTCGGCCTTCCCCGAGGGGACGGCCAGGGCGCGAAGCTCCTGCAGCCGTTCGCGCAACAGTTCGTTCTCCGGGCTCGCCTGCACCGCCCGCTGGTAGGCCTCCGCCGCCTCCACGAAACGGCCCGATCCGGCCAGCATCTCGCCCGTCTCGGTGTCGCTCACCGGGGCCTTCTCCCGCTCCGGGTCCTCGGGCTCGGTGCGCCGCCGGCTCACCAGCTCGCTGGGCTGGAGCAGCGCCCGCACCGCCTCCATCCGGGCCCGCACCCGGTCGTCGTCGGGGTGCTGGGCCAGGTGGGCCTCGAAGTGCTCAAGGGCCACCAGCAGCTCGCCGCGCCGCACGGCCCTCTCGGCTCGCTGCTCCATCTCGCCGGAATCCATCGGCGGAATTGTACACACAATGCCCGGTCAGGGCGCGAGAAGTGCCGGCGGCGCGGGGAGCAGCCCGCGCCTGCGGCTCTGCAGGGCGAGCTGGTTCAAGCCCTCCACCGCGCTGGGGAAGCGCGGGGCGAAGCCCAGCTCCCGCAGCCGGGTGGTGTCGTACCAGCGGTCCGCTGCAAGCTGCTCGAGCAGGTCCGGCTCCAGCCTGGGCGCGGCGACTGGCGGCTGCCCCGTGAAGGCCCGCTGCCAGCCCCGCGCCAGCCGGCGGTTGAGGGGCCCCCAGAGCGCCCAGTCGGGCAGGTGCCTGGCGAACCAGAGGCCCAGGCGCGCGGAGCGGGGAGAGTAGGGCAGCCGCCCCGCCTCCCGGGCCCCGGCGGCGTGCAGCACCGCGCGGGCCAGCTCTTCCAAGGGGAGGGGGACGTCGTCCGCCACGTTGAAAGCCCGCCCGTCCAGGTCCTTGGCGTCCTTGCCCACCAGCAGGGCAGCCTGGCCCACGTCCTGGGCGTGTACCGTGTGCACCACCGGGCCCCGGCGGGGGATCCACAGGGCCCGCCCGGCCCGGGCGGCCAGGGCGGCGATCGCCAGCACCACCGCCAGCCCGCGCCGCTGCCGGGGGCCGTAGGTCAGCGCCGGCCGCAGGACCACGAGGCGCAGGCCCCGCGTCCTCCGCCAGAGGTAGGCCTCGCGCTCCACCGCCCAGCGGGTGGCGCCGTGCCGGTCCACGGGCAGCTTCACCTCCCCTTCCTCGCAGGGGAGGTTGCGGGGCCGGCCGTAGACGGTGGCGCTGGAGAGGAGGAGGAACGGCGCCCCGGCCTGGACCGCCGCCGCCATCGCCGCGCGGGCGGAGGAGACCGTCTCCTCGCGCCGGTTGGCGCCGGCGAAGGCCGCGTGGGCCACAAGCTTCACGCCCTTGGCCAGCTTCGCCGCCCGCAGCGCGCCTTCCGGCTCGGCCAGCTCCGCCGCGCTGGTCTCTACCCCCGCCGCGGCAGCCGCCGACCAGTCGCTGCCGGGCCGGTCGACCCCGCGCACCTCCCACCCCTCCTGTGCGAAGGCCTCGCACACGTGGGAGCCGATCA
>DATKAG010000243.1:0-4139 GCA_035498355.1 Myxococcales bacterium
GCGGAACGTGAGCTTCGGCCCGCTGGACGCCCTGCAGACCCTTCCCGACTGGGAGTTGCTGCCGTGACCCGCCGGCGCATCGCCCTGCTCCTCGCCGCCCTCGTGGCCACCAGCGGAGTGCTCCCCCTAGTCTTCCTCTCCGTCCTCGGCATCCAGGTGCTCCGCCAGCGCGGCGAGCGCGCTTCGCTGGAAGCGCTGCAGGCCATCGCCGGACAGGCCGCGGCGCGCGTCGAAACCTACGTCTCCCAGCAGCGGGAGATGCTGCGCGCCATCGCCATGGCGGTGGGGAGCGAGGCGGACGCGCCGCGCAAGCTGGCCGACGTCTCGCTGGACGCGCCCAGCCTGGGCAAGCCACGGCTGGTGACGGCCGCGACGCCCGCTCCCTCCCGGCCCCGGATGATCACGCCGGACCAGCTCGCCTCCGCCCTGAACGGAACGGAGGTCGCCTCCGACACCTACCTGACGGACCTGGCGCCCGCGATGGACATCTGCGTCCCCTCGGGAAAGGCCGGGCAGGCCATCTGCACCACCCTCGACCTGCTGGAGCTACAGCGGCAGGTGCAGCGAATCAAGGTGGGCGAGCAGGGCTACGCGCTGGCCTTCGATCGCAAGGGGCGGCTGCTCGCCGCCGGCGCCGGCTCCATGCGCGCCTCGGTCCTCAGCGGCGAGCCGGTGGCCGAGTCCCCCCTGGCCGTGTCCTTCCTGGGCGGCTCGCCCGCGCCGGAACGGCTGCGCGACCGCAGGGGCAACGACGTCCTCGCCGGCTGGGCGAAGCTGCGGGATCCGGCCTGGGTGATCGCCGTCGAGCAGCCCTCCGACGAGGCGCTGCGCGGGGCCCGGGCCGCCCTGGCCTTCCTGGTCCTGGGCGCCTCGCTCACCCTGATGATCTCCATCGCCGTCGGCTACCTGCTGGCCCGGCGGATGCTGGCCTCGCTGGAGCTGGAGGAGCGCTTCCGCACCGCCGGACGCATCGCCGCGGGCGTCACCCACGACCTCGGCCACCGGCTCACCATCCTCCAGCAGATCGAGCAGCTGGCCGCCACCAACGACGCCGACTACCTGCCCCGCATCCGCGACTCCCTGGCCACCGAGGTGGGCACGCTGCGCCGCTTCGTCGCCGACTTCTCCGATCTCACCCGCGAGGCGAAGCCGGCCGATTTCCTCCCCGTCGAGCTCAACGCCTTCGCCCAGAGCGTGAAGGGCGCCGCCCAGGGCTATGCCAGGGAAGCGGACGTGCGGCTGGAGGTCGCCTCCGCGCCCTCCGACCTCTGGGTGCTGGGCGACCGGTATCTGCTGGAGCGGGCCACGCTCAACCTCACCCGCAACGCCATCGAGGCCTCCCGGCCGGGCGCCACGGTGCGCTTGCGGGTGGAGGGCGGAAACGGGCGCGCCGCCGTGTCGGTGGACGACGAGGGCACGGGCATCGCCGCCGACCGCATCCCCACCCTCTTCGATTCCTTCTCCTCCACCAAGCGCACCGGGGCGCACGTGGGAATGGGCCTGCCCAACGTCCGCCGGATCGTCGCCGCCCACGGCGGGTCGGTGTCGGTGAAGAGCACCCCCGGCAAGGGCAGCAGCTTCATGGTCTCGCTGCCCCTCAAGGATCAGTCGTCGTCGCCGTCGCCCCCGGCGACGATGCCGTAGGCCTTGAGCTTGGCCTTGAGGGTGGAGTAGCCGATGTGCAACTGCTCGGCGGCCTTGCGGCGGTTCCACTCGTTCCGCTTCAGCGCCTTGCGCACGAAGCTCTTCTCGAAGGCCAGGATGGCCTCCTCCAGGCTCTGCAGCTCGTTCTCCGCCTCCTGCGGGGCGCCGGCGGTGAGGGCGAAGTCGTAGGGCAGGTCCGCCTCCTCGATCACCTCGGAGTCGCAGACCACCGTCATCCGGGCCATGATGTTCTCCAGCTCGCGGATGTTCCCCGGCCAGCGGTAGCGCTCGAGGAGCTGCAGGGCCCCGTCGGAGAGCTTCTGGGCCGGGCGGCCGTGCTCGGCCGCGGTGCGGGCGAGGAAGTGCTGGGCCAGGTCGCGGATGTCCTCGCGCCGGTCGCGCAGCGTGGGCAGCTCCAGGGGCACCACCTTCAGCCGCCAGTAGAGGTCCTCGCGGAACTTCCCCTCCTGCACCCGCCGGCCCAGGTCGCGGTTGGTGGCGCAGATCACCCTCAGGTCGAGGAGGATGGGCTTCTCGCCCCCCACCCGCTCGATCTCGTGCTCCTGCAGGGCGCGGAGGATCTTCGCTTGCAGGTCCAGCGCCAGGTCCCCGATCTCGTCGAGGAAGAGGGTGCCGCAGTTGGCCAGCTCGAACTTTCCCAGCTTCTGCCGGTCGGCGCCGGTGAAGGAGCCGCGCTCGTGCCCGAAGAGCTCGCTCTCCAGGAGGTTGGAGGCGATGGCGGGCACGTTCACGGCCACGAAGGGGGCGTTGCGCCGGTCGCTGCGGGAATGGATGTAGCGGGCCAGCACCTCCTTGCCGGTGCCGCTCTCGCCGGTGATCAGTACCGTCACGGGCTTGTCGGCGATCTTCTCCGCCACCTGCAGCACCGCGCGCATGCGCGGCGACTTCCCCATCACCATCGGCCGCCCCACCTGGCTGGCCTCGACGTCGTGCAGCCGCTCCAGCTCGCGCCCGGCGCGAAGCTGGGCCAGCGTCTTGCGCACCCGGGCGATCAGCTCCGGGGGCGAGAAGTCCTTGGTGACGTAGTCCTGGGCCCCGGCGTGCATCGCCTCCACCGCCACGGTGATCTCCTTGAGCACCGAGCACATGATCACGCCCACGTCGGGGTGGCGCTCGCGCATGATGCGCAGGGCCTCCAGCCCGCCCATCCCCGGCATCTGCACGTCGAGCAGCACCAGGTCGAAGGCGGTGGTGCGCATGCGCTGCAGCGCCTCCTCGCCGGAGGAGGCCATGGCGGTCTTCATCCCCCCCTTCTCCAGGATGAAGTGGACGTTCTGGCGCAGGTTCGCGTCGTCGTCGACGATCAGGATGTTCGCGGGCCGCGCCATCTCACGGCGACTGTACCATTGTGGCCCGCCGCCGTGCCGCCGCCACCGCCCGGACGAAGAGGAGGGCGGCGATGGCGGACATCCAGGCCAGCGTCTCCAGCCGGGGCGTCTTGAAGCGGAGGAGGAAGTGGAAGCTGGCCAGCCCGCCGGCGAGGTAGACCAGGCGGTGCAGCCGCTTCCACTGCCGGAAGCCCAGGCGGCGCTGCCAGCCGCGGGTGGAGGTGATCGCGAGGGGGAGGAGCAGGATCCAGGTGCCCATCCCCAGGAAGATGAACCTGTGCTTGAGCACGTCGGCGGTGATGGCCTGGAAGTCGAAGCCCTGGTCGATCACCGTGTAGGTGAGCAGGTGCAGACAGGCATAGAAGAAGCAGAAGTCGCCCAGCAGCTTGCGGATGAGCAGCGGCCAGGTCCAGCCGAGGAGGATCTGCATCGGCGTGCAGGCCAGGGTGCAGGCGAGGAGGATGAAGGCGAGGTAGCCCAGGTCGTTGAGCAGCGCCTCCACCGGGTTCGCGCCCAGCCCGCCGGTGGCGAACTGGTAGCCGAGCCAGGGCAGCGGCAGGCAGCAGATCGCGAAGGCGGCGGGGACCAGCGCGCCGCGGCTCAATAGAACCGCCTCAGGTCCATGCCGTCGTAGAGCGAGGCCACCTCGGGGTAGCCGTTGAACATCAGGGTCTCGCGCCGGCGAAATTCGCCGATGCGCCGCTCCTTCGCCTGCGACCAGCGGGGGTGGTCCACCACCGGGTTGACGTTGGCGTAGAAGCCGTACTCGTTGGCCGCGTAGCGCGACCAGGTGGTGGGCGGCTGGGTTTCCTGAAGCCGGATGCGCACGATGCTCTTCGCCGACTTGAAGCCGTACTTCCAGGGGACCACGATCCTCACCGGCGCTCCGTCCTGGTTGGGCAGCGCCTCGCCGTAGAGACCCACCGCCAGCAGGGTCAGGGGATGCATCGCTTCGTCGATGCGCAGGCCTTCCAGGTAGGGGAAGGGAATGCCCGCGAAGCCGCTGATCCCGGGCATCTGCGGCTGCACCGCGGTCTCGAAGGCCACGTACTTGGCCCGGCTGGTGGGCTCGTGCTTCCTGAGGAAGCCCGCCAACGGATAGCCGTCCCAGGGGATCACCATCGACCAGGCCTCCACGCAGCGCAG
>DATKAG010000244.1:0-7035 GCA_035498355.1 Myxococcales bacterium
AAACAGTCCGACCCGGAAGCCCGAAGCGGCGAGGGCTCCCGGGAAGGGAGCCCTCGTCCTCTGCCTCGGTCTTGCGGAGGCTGCCCCGCCAGCGCGGGGAACCCTATGCGGGTACCGAGTAATCGATGATCACGACCCCGCGTTCCGGCTCTTCCTCCTCCTCTTCGCGGTTGTCGTTCT
This sequence comes from Myxococcales bacterium, assembly GCA_035498355.1. GTDB lineage: Bacteria > Myxococcota > Myxococcia > Myxococcales > 40CM-4-68-19 > 40CM-4-68-19. The sequence continues at coordinate 181 of DATKAG010000244.1, forward strand.
GGCGCTGCGGCGTGGGCTCGGGCAGGGGAAGCTCGATCCGGGGGCGACGGCTCTCCTGCTCCTGCTCGCGCTTCTTGATTTCCTCGATGATGAAGGCGTCGAGCATTGGAGAACCTCCGCGGTCAACTGCTGGATCGATGCAATCCTGACACCATCGTTTCACCGTCCCCGCGCTATCCCCGCCCTTCCCCTTCCTCCCCAGGGACCGCCTGGCCCCTAATGAAATCTTGTAACAATCCAGCCAGGCTGGGTCAACCTTCCACCGTCCGTTTTTCCTTCCTGCTGTGGTAGACGCACGCCTCAAGGCGTGGATTCACGGAGACTCTCGGCGCGGGTCTTGAAATTCGCCAGCATGTTCGGCAGCCCCCGGTCGGCGAGCGCTTTTTCGAGATTCCCGGGCACCATCGGACCGAGGTCGATGCCGATCTGGTAGGTGGCGAGCGTGCCCCCCTTCCCGCTCTTCTCCAGCGTCCAGGCGCCCTCGTTCGCCCGCATGAACTCCCCGCCCCTGACCAGGCTCCACTCGATGCGCCCGGGAGAGCGGGTGACGTGGCGCAGGGTGAAGTCGAAGAGCCGCAGCTTCACGTCCAGCCAGTAGGTGACCTCGATGGAATCGCCCTTCCGGGTGCCCAGGCGGACGGCCTTCACCTCGGGGACGAACTCGGGATAGCGGGCGTAGTCCTGCACCACCCGGCGGAACGCTTCCGGCGTCACGTCGATCTCGATCGACCGGCTGACGCGCGCCATGTGCCCCTGCGATGCCACTCTTCCCGCCGCCTCCGAGGCTCCAGTCTGACGCCTCGCGCCCCCTTCTGCCATCCCGTTTATGCGTAGTCCGGCTTGTGCTCGAAGGTGTGGCGCGACTGGATGTAGCGAATGGTCCGACTCCTGGAGCGCATCACCACCGAATGCGTCTCCGCCCCACCCTTGAAGAAGCGCACGCCGCGGAGGAAATCGCCGGAGGTGACGCCGGTGGCGGCGAAGATCACGTTCCCCCTCGCCAGCTCCTCCAGCTCGAAGATCTTCTTCACGTCCTTGATCCCCATCTTCTGCGCCCGCTCGATCTCCTGCTCGTTGCGGGGGGCGAGCCTCCCCTGCATGTCGCCGCCCATGCAGCGGATGGCAGCCGCGGCGATCACCCCTTCGGGCGCGCCGCCGATGCCCATCAGCACGTCCACCCCGGTCTCCGGGAAGCAGGTGGCGATGGCGGCGCTCACGTCCCCGTCGCCGATCAGCTTGATCCGCGCCCCGGTGGCGCGCACCTCGGCGATCAGCTTCTCGTGCCGGGGGCGGTTGAGGATGATCACCGTCAGGTTGTCCACGTAGACGCCCTTGCGGTCGGCGATGGCGCGCAAATTGTGCGAGGGGCTCTTGCCCAGGTCGATGGCTCCCTTGGCCCCCGGGCCCACCGCGATCTTGTCCATGTAGGTGTCCGGGGCGTTGAGCAGGTTGCCCTTGTCGGCCATGGCGATCACGCTGAGCGCGTTGGGCCCGCCGGTGGCGGTGATGGTGGTCCCTTCCAGCGGATCGAGGGCGATGTCCACCTCCGGGTCGGCGGCGTCTCCCCGCCCCACCTTCTCGCCGATGTAGAGCATGGGCGCCTCGTCGCGCTCGCCTTCGCCGATGACGATGGTGCCGCGGATGTTGAGCTGGTTGAACGCCTTGCGCATCGCGTCCACCGCCGCCTGGTCGGCCAGCTTCTCGTCTCCCCGGCCCATCACCCGCGCGGAGGCCATGGCCGCGGCCTCGGTGAGCCGCACCGCCTCCAGCCCGATGTTCCTATCCATTGCGGTTCGCCTCCTTCAGGGCCAGGGCGGCCTCCCTCCGGCCGCCCGCGGCCTCCAGCTTCTGCAAGAGCCAGTCGGGCGCGCGCGTGGGCCGCAGCTCCCGGCTCACGCAGACGTGCACGGTGTGCCCCAGCGCGATCAGCGCCTCGTCCCCCTCGCGGTGCACCTTGTACTCGAAGCGGATCTTCACCCGGGTGTGCGTCTCCGCCAGGTGGACCTGGAGCAGGTCGTCGTACTTCGCCGACTTGAGGTACTGCACCGAGGCCTCGTACACGGGCAGGAGGATGCCACGCTTCTCGATCTCTCCGTAGGAGAGGCCCAGGCCGCGGATGAAGTGTCCGCGGGCGCCCTCGAAGAAGCGCAGGTAGTTGGCGTAGTAGACCACGCCCATCTGGTCGGTGTCGCCGTAGATCACCCGGACGCGGTAGGGCTCCACCCGGCGTCGTCTATCACTGCCCGACCCGATATGCGACCAGCTGCAGGCGCGTCTGCTCCTGCTGGTGCCCCTTGGCGTCCACCGTGCTGGTCACGAGCTGCACCATCCCCACCTTCCGGGCGTACGTCCACTCGGTGACGAACTTCCCGCCCTTGGCCAGGGGCTGCTCGTTGCGCACCACCGCGCAGCGGGTGAAGGTGCCGGCACGGGTGACGGCGCTGGCGTCCATCGACACCACCTCGAAGCTCTGCACCACCAGGTTGTCCACCGCCTTCCACTTCGCCCCCGGGGAGAGCGGGCTGCGCAAGAGGTAGCGGTCGCCGTCGCGCACGCCGTCCTTCTCGTAGCGCAGCCGGCCCCGGTGATCGTCCAGGAACCAGGGCCCGTCGCGGCCGACGATCTGGATGGTCTCCTCCTTGTCCGCGCCCCGCTGCGCGTAGGTCCAGGAGTTGCCCACCGCCAGTGGGTAATAGAGGGTGGCGTCCTCGGCCGCCGCGCCGGGGGCCGCCTCCGGGGCGGACTTGCAGGCGCAGAGCAGGAGCGCCGCCCAGGCGAGCCTCTTCACGGCCGGGCGCGCCTGCGCCGCGTCACCCGCGCGGCGTCCTCTTTCTTGCGGCGGACCAGGTCGTCGTAAGCGCCCTTGGCGGCCCGGCGGGTCTCCTCGTCGGGGGCGCCGCTCTCCAGGGTGAAGAGGAACGCTTCGGCCTCCGGCCCTCCCAGGCTGGCGATGGCGTAGAGGATGGGCCCGGCGTCCTCGGGGCGGCGGTGCCGGGTCATCTCGATCAGCGGGCTGACCGCGCGGCGATCGCCGATGGCGATCAGCGCGCCCGCGGCCCGGCGGGCCACCTCGGGATTGGGATCCTGCAGGCGGGCGATCAGGTGGGGGACGGCCGCCGGGCTGCGCCGGTCGGCGAGCACGCGGATGGCGTAGTCGCGCACCCGGGCGTCGGCGGCGGTGAGGTCCTTGAGCAGGGCCTCGTCGGTCTTGTGCCGCGCCTCGATCTGCTGATCGAGGGCGGAGACCGCGTCGCGCAGGGCCGCCTCCAGGGCGGCGTCGAAGGCGGCGTGCCGGGCGGCGGGATCGAGGCTGTCGTCGGCGTTGGTGGGCTTGCGCGCGCCTCCTTCGGCCACCAGGCGCTCCACGTCTCCCTGCGCCCCGGTGGAGGTCATCTCCAGGGTGACGGCGACCTCGGCCATCTCCTGCTCCACCAGCGGCTTGCCCGGGTCGAAGGCGGCCGGCGCGGCCAGCGTGCGCTGCGCGCGATCGATCTCCAGCTGGATGCGCACCGGGCCGCCCTCGCGGATGCGGAACCGGCCGCTGGCCTCCAGGGCCGCCTGCACCTGCGTGCGCAGGGTCTCGGAGGAGGCGGCGATCTCCGGCTTTCCCGCCAGCGAGGCCTCGCTCACCGCGATGTTGCCCACCACCAGCGAGCCGCCGGACCCCGAGGGCTTGCAGGCGGCGACGGCGAGGGCGAGCGCGAGGCTCTTCGCGGGACGCATCGAGGCTTTCCTCGCTCCGATGCTAAGGGCGCGCGCGGTCCTGGTCAAAAGTCGTCCGGCTTCGGCGCGTCCGGCGGCGCCACAGGCTCCGGAGCCGCCTCCGGGGCCGGTTCGGGCGGCGGCGGGGGCTCCGGGGTGGGCGAGGCGACCACAGTCGGCCCCGGCGGCGGGGCGAAGCGCATCGTGCCCGCCGGCTGACCCCAGGCCTGCTCCGCGGCGGTGGTGGCGCGGGGCTTTTCCTCGCGCCCGCGCCGCCGGCGGGCGTCGCGGGGCTCCTCGGCCTCGGGCGCGGCGGCCGGCTCGGGCCCGGGGAGGGCGATCGGGGGCTCGGGCTCGGCCTGCGCCTCGGGGAGAAGAAGGGGCGCCGCCTCCTCCGGGGCGGGAGCCTCCAGGGCGGGCCGGGCGGGCTCCGGAGCGGCGGCGGGAGCCGCCTCCTCGGGGCGCTCCTCCCGGTGGCGGCGCTCATGGCGCTCGCCCCGCTCCTCCCGCTTCTGGGCGAGCCCGGCGAAGAAAGCCTCGTCCAGATCGGGGACCTCGACGGTCTGGACCGTCACTCCCACCCGGCAGGCGATCATCTCCTCGGGCAACGCGTCGCCGGCGTACAGCGCCACCGGCGCCTGGCCCGCCGCGCTGGCCTCGCCCCGCGCGTCGCGCCCCGCCTCGCCCGGCGCCAGCACCAGCCCCATCTGCGCCGAGTAGTGGGCCAGGTCCTTGCGCAGCTCCTGCACGTCGGAGCGGCCGATCTCGCGCCCGCCCCGGACCAGCTTCACCGCCACCCGCAGGTCGGAGACGCCGCGCCGCTGGCGCGCCAGGTAGAGCGGGCCCTCCTTGCTCCGCTTGGCCACCCGCACGTCCCGCATGCCCATCTTCTCCAACAGGGCGGTGCAAAGGTTCTCGAAGGCCCCGGTGTCCAGCTCCGAGAGGCGCCGGCGCAGGGCCCGGATCACCGCCCGGCGCACCTCCGCTCCCAGCTGTGCCGCCCCCATGGGCCGGGCGCCCACGTGCGGCGCCCGCGCCGCCTCCTCGGGAAGGGCGGAGGGCGGGGGAAACTCGACCAGCGTCACCCGCTCGCCGTCGACGATGAAGGCCGGCTTGCGCCCGGCTTCCGTCCTGCGCCGGTTGTCCTCCAGGAGGGCCGCCACCAGTGAGGGAAGGTCGCGCACCAGGGCGTCGGAGAGGAGCTGGCGGCGCAACAGATCGGCGGACAGCTCCGCCAGGGGCGCCCCGCTCTGCCGCTGCGCCAGCGCCTCGAACACCACCTCGGCGGGAGGGGGGAAGCGGCGCTGGCCCTTGCGGCCCTGGTCCTGGCGGCGGCGCTCGGCCTCCGCCTCCTCGTAGCCCTCCTCGTGCTCCGCCTGCAGCTCCGCCAGCCGCTTGCGCGCCTGGGCGTGGATGGCGCGCGGCTCGCGCTCGCGCGGCCGGTAGAGCGGCTCGCCGTTCTCCGCCGGCTGCAAGGGCGGCGCGACCGGCTCGACCTGCGCCTCCGCCGGCACCCCCCATTCGCTGAGGGCGAAGGTGCCTTCGGGCTCGATGGCCACCACCTTGCGCTCGTCCTCGCGCTTGGCCAGCGCCGCGAGGCGCTGTCCCATGGTCAGCTCCGGGTCCTGGCCCACGTGGGAGAGCAGGTTCTCGCGCAGGGCGGCTTCGGCGATTTCCTTGAAATGGAGGGGCTTTCCGGCGCGGCGCAAGACCTCCACGGCCGCTTCGGTGAACGTCATGTGAACTCCGCGGGAGTGCGGTCGGGACCAGGTGGAGGCTACCCTTCCGCCGCTCCAAAAATGTTGAATGAGCCTATTGGGTTGGAGAGGTGCTGTCAACGAACTTGCGAGGGGTCCGTACGCCCGGGAAGGCGCTCGATTCTTGGCGGAACACCAGCGATGCGGTCTAGCCTGCGGGGGTGATCCGCATCCGCCCCGGGCGCTCCTGGCGCCTCAACCCCGAGTACCTGGGCGCGCTCCGCTCGCTGAGCGGCGCGCGGGCGAAGGGGTTCACCGGCGGCGACATCCTCGACGTGCTGGGCATCGAGGTCTTCGGGGTGGACATCGCCGCCGGCGTGGGCGAGGCGCGGGTGCTGCAGGCCGTCGACGACCTGGCCCAGGCGCTGATCCGCCTGGGCGAGGGGCAACCGGCGGCGCAGGCCACCATCGGCCCCGGCCCCACCGAGCTCTTGCTGGAGGCGCGCGGGCACGACCTCCTGCTCACCCTGGTGACGCTGGCGCCGCCGGCGCGCGTGCTGGCCTCCGGCCTGGTGGTCGACGCGCACAAGATGCGCACCGCCACCTTGCACGCGGTCCGCGGGCTGCTCCTCGATCTGCTGGCCATCAGCCCGGCGCTCTCCGACGCCCGCCTTGCCCGGCGGCTGGGGGCTGCCTGCGCCCAGCTGGCGCGGCGCGGGCAGGGAAGCATCCCGCGCTGGCCCGCGCGCGAGGCGGAGCCGCGCTCGCTCCTCAGCCGCGTCCAGCGCTGCCCGGAGAAGCTCTCCCTCCAGCTCTCGCCGGAAGCCATGGCCCGCCTGCGGGGCGCGCGGCAGGTCCCCTTCGCCCCTCTCGCCCCGCACCTCGGGCGCGGCGCGGCGACGCTGCTCTCGCCCGGGGGGCCGGGGCTGACCTGGGAAGGCCCGGTGTTCCTCTTCCTCCGCAACCTCCTGGAGGACGCGGGCCGGCTGGTGGAGGCCTGGGAAGGCGGCGAGCGGGCCTGGACCCTGCCCTTCGGCAGCCACGAGCTGCGCTGGGATCTCGGCTGCGACGAGGCGCGGGCGCAGGGCTGGAAGCGGCCGCTGAAGCTGCCGCCCCTGCGCTTCGCCCGGCTGGCGGCGGGGGCGGCGCGGCTCTACGCCACCGAGGCGAATCCGGCGGACGAGCTGGCGGGAGGCCTGCGCGAGCGCGCCCAGGCCCTGCTCCGGCACTGCGCCGATCTGGAGACCGGCGATCTCCGCCGCGCCCCGGCGGCGGTCGCCGCGCCGCCGCCCCGGGAACCGGGGGAGCGGCGCGCGCCGCTCTCGCAGGGACGCATCCGCCGGCTGGTGTTCCGCGAGACCTGGCGCGTCCCGGCGGAGGGAGTGCGCCGCGTCCTCTTCCCCGGGCACGGACGCTGCGTGCTGGAGTGCGGGGAACGGTTGATCGGCCTGGACGC
>DATKAG010000245.1:0-5333 GCA_035498355.1 Myxococcales bacterium
GGGTGATGATCCGCCTTCCCCCGGAGTGAGCCATGGCGCACGACGACCCGCACGATCCCCACCACGGACACGGCAGGCACCACCACCACGAGCACGGCGGGGTGCCCCAGCAGCACAAGGCCCGCGCCCCGGCGTACGCCAAGGTGTACGTGATCACCTGCTCCGACTCGCGCACCGAGGCGACCGACGAGGGCGGGCGGATCATCAAGTCCAGGCTGGCGGACGCGGGGCACGTGATCGCCGGCTCCGCCATCATCCCCGACGAGCCGTCCCGCATCGCCGGGGAGCTGAAGCGGGCAGGCGAAGCGGGCGCGCAGGTGGCGCTGATCACCGGGGGCACCGGGATCACCTCCCGCGACTCCACCTTCGAGGCGGTGAGCGGGGCCATCGCCCGGCCGCTGCCCGGATTCGGCGAGCTGTTCCGGGCTCTCTCCTTCCAGGAGATCGGCAGCGCGGCGATGCTCTCGCGGGCGGTGGCGGGCGTCACCGCCTCGGGCCTGATCGTCTTCGCCATGCCGGGCAGCCCGGCGGCGGTGAAGCTCGCCTGCGACCGGCTCATCCTCCCCGAGCTGGGGCACCTCCTGGAGGAGCTGGCGCGGTGAGGAAGTGGGCGCGCGCGGAGTTGCTCCGGCCCGCGCTCGACGCGCTGCTGGCGGAGACGGACGCGCCGGCGCGGATGCGCGGCGACCCGGTGGAGCTGCCGCACCGCTACTCCGATCCGCGCGACGTGGAAGTGGCGGCGCTGCTCTGCGCGGCGCTGGCGTACGGGCGGGTCGATCTCTTCAAGCCGCGGCTCGCCGCCCTCCTCCCGGCGCTGGGCCCTTCGCCGGCGACGGTGGCGATGAAGTCCTCCCCGCGGGAGCTCCTGCGGCGGGCGAAAGGCTTCGCCTACCGGATGACCGACGCGCGCGACGTCGCCTGCCTGCTCCTGGGCGCGGGCGCGATCCTCCGTGAGCACGGGACCCTGGGCGCCTGCTTCTCGCAGCACTACCGGCGGACTGGAAGCGTGCGCGAAGCGCTGGGGGCCTTCGTGGGCGATCTCTGCGCCCCGGACTTCACCCCCATCACCGGGCAGAAATCGCCCACGCGCCGGCTGAAGCACCTCTTGCCCCACCCGGATCGGGGGAGCGCCTGCAAGCGCCTGAACCTTTTCTTGCGCTGGATGGTCCGGGGGCCCGACGGGGTGGACTTCGGCCTCTGGCGCGAGGTGCCCGCGGCCGCGCTGGTGGTGCCGCTGGACACGCACGTGCACAGGATCGGCCGCTTCATCGGCCTCACCAACCGCAAGGACCTCTCCTGGAGGACCGCCGAGGACATCACCCGCAAGCTGCGGGCGCTCGACCCCGGCGATCCCGTGCGCTACGACTTCGCCCTCAGCCACCTGGGCATCAGCGGCACCTGCGCGGCCCGCAAGGACGCGCGCAGGTGCTCGGGGTGCCCGCTGAAGCCCATCTGCCGGTACTGGGTGTGAGAAGGTCCTAGGGGGTCTGCCGCGGCGCGATGGACGCGGCCGTGCTCTCCAGATCTTGCGGGTGGACGAAGATGGCCCCGCGGCGGGGAGCGTCGATGTCCGCGTCCCCGGGTGTTCGGGAAGTGGGGAGACCTCATCCCTTCAGCTCGAGGCTGACGCCGAGGCGATCGAGGAGGCCCCCCGATCGCGTGACGAACGCGCCACGGGAGGGCAAGATGTTGGTGGCGCGCGATCGGGGGGCGGCATTTTCCCCTACAGATCGGAGCTGGTGACTTTCGCGCGCGTCCACCTCCGCGACGTCGTCCGCTGGCTCGGACTCGCGCTCGCCCTGGCGCTGCTCGGGAAGCTCCTGCTCGGTCCGGAAGCGGCCGCGGGGTTCTTGCTCCTGCGCGACCTGGGCCCGAGGCTCCTGTTCGGCCTCCTCCCCTTCCTCGCTTTCGAGGTGATCGACACCGCCGCCTGGCGGCGCCTGATCCGCTCGCTGGGACATGCGCCGCGCTATCTCGCGCTCCTGCGCGCGCGCATGTCCCTGGAGGCGATCAACCTCACCTTGCCGGCCGGCGCCGCGGTGGCGGAGGCCCTCACTCCCTCCCTGCTGCAGCGGGGCTGCGAGGTCGCCCTGGGCGACGGCGTGGTGGCGCTGGCGGCACGGCGCTGGACGGTCTTGCGGGCGCACGCGGTGTATCTCTCGCTCGGAGCGCTGGCCGGTTTTCTCCTCGGGGTCGGGCCGGCGGCGCTTCCCTGGTCGAGCCTCGTGTTCGCGGCGGTGGCGTCGGGAGGAGCGTCCGCGGCCCGCCGGCTGTTCACCGAGCGGAGCGGATCCTTGCGCCTGGAGGCGCTCCTGGAAAGGCTTCCTGGGAGACTGCACGTCTGGTTCGCCCGGCGGCGGGCGTCGTTCGCCGCGGTCGACCGCCGCTTCGAGATCTTCGCCGAGGCGGAAAAGGAAAGATGGCTGGCGAACACCTCCCTGTACGTCGCCGCCTGGCTCACCGAGTCGGTGGAGACTTTCCTCCTCCTCCGCCTGCTCGGCGCGCGGCTCTCCTTCCTCGAGGTGCTCCCCGTCGAGACCTGCTTGTCCTTCGTGCGCGGCCTGGCGTTTCTCGCCCCGGCGGGCCTGGGCGTGCAGGACCTCGGCTACGTCACGCTCTTCGCCTCGCTTCCCCGCCCCCTGGTCCTGGCGTTCATCGCCGCCAAGCGCGGCAAGGAATTGTTCTGGGCGGCTGCCGGATACCTGATGCTGCTCGCGCGGCGGGCCCCGCTGGTGCCGGCCGCGTTCAGCGCGAATCCGTAGCCCGGGTCGGGGGCGATCCCTGCTATAGGCTCGGGGCGTGATCGTCGGCTACCAGGACTGGCGGGACCTGCTCTTCCTCCACTGGCGCGTGCCCGTCTCCGCGCTGCGCGCCAAGGTGCCTGAGCGCCTCTCCATCGACGAGCGCGAGGGCAGCGCCTGGGTCTCGATCACCCCGTTCACGCTGCGCAAGGGGCGGCTGCGCGGACTTCCGCCCTTGCCCGATTTCCACGAGCTCAACTTCCGCACCTACGTCACCCATCCGCGGCTGGGGCCGGGGATCTGGTTCTTCAGCCTCGACGCGGCGAACCCGCTGGCGGTGGCGGCCGCGCGCTTCTCCCTGCGCTTGCCGTACTTTCCCGCGCGCATGGTGCGGCAGGAGGGGGTCTACCGCAGCGAAAGGCTGCTCGGCCAGGCCCGGTTCGAGGCGCGCTTCACCGGCGGCGCCGAGACCGGCCGCGCCGCGCCGGGGTCGCTGGAGGAGTTCCTCGTCGAGCGCTACCAGCTCTTTTCCCGCGCCGCGGGACCGGCCCTGTGGAACGTGCGGATCCAGCACGCTCCCTGGCGCCTGTTCACGCTGCGCCTTTCGGAGGTGCGCGAGGAGCTGGCCCGGGCGGCGGGGATGGCCGCGCTCGGCCGTCCGGACTCGATGCAGTGGACGCCCGGGGTCTCGGTGGAGTTCGAGCACCCGCGCCTCGCGTAGGGATCAGCCCCGTCCCTCACCTGCGGAAGGAGATGAGCGCGCAGGGTGCGCACCTGCGAGCGCAGCTCCGGCCCGGCCTCAGCGCCCCAGGTGCTCCTCGAGGAAACGGGCGCTGCGGGCGTAGAACTCCAGCTGGTTCTCGCGGCGGTCGAGCGAGTGCCCCTCGTCGGGGGCCACCATGTACTCCACCGGCCGCCCGCGCGAGCGCAGCGCGCTGACGATGGCGTCCGACTCGGCCCGGGGGACGCGCGGGTCGTTCTGGCCCTGGTAGACGAAAAGCGGCGCGGTGATCTTGCCTGCGTCGGGGAGCGGGCTCCAGGCGGCGAGCAGGGCCTCGTCCTTGTCCGGGTCGCCGAACTCGTCGACGAAGATGGCGCGGATGAGCTGGTCGGTGGAGCGGAGCAGGGTGCGCAGGTCGGCGACGCCCACCAGGTCGATGCCCACGCTCCAGAGCGGCTGCTGGCGGGTGAGCCCCATCAGCACCACCCAGCCGCCGTAGCTGCCGCCGAAGATCACCACCCGGGAAGGGTCGGCCCAGGGCTGCTGCTTCACCCAGGCGTTCACCGAGGCCATGTCCTCGAGGACGTCGCCGCGCTTCTCCCGGTTGTCGGCCATCTCCCAGGCGCGGCCGAATCCGGTCGAGCCCCGCACGTTGGGCTCCACCCAGGCGTATCCCAGGGAGGCGAAGAACTGCGCCCGCGGCTTCCAGCCGATGGAGGAGCTGGCCGCCGGCCCGCCGTGGAACTCCACCATCACCGGGAGCTTCTGCCCGCCGTGCCCCTTCGGCAGGTAGGTGTGCACCGGGATCGGCTTTCCGTCGAAGGCGGGGACGGAGGCCACGGTCACCTCGACCTTGGTGAGGGAAGAGAGGCCGGGACGGGCGTCGGCGCGCAGCACGGCGACCTTGCCGGTCTGCACGTCGAGCGCGTAGGGCTCGCCGGGGCTGTCCGGGGTGGAGAGGGCGAAGGTCATCGTCCGGCCGTCGGGGGTGAACTCGCCCAGGGCGCTGTTTCCGTCCGGGATCCCGGAGGTGGCCCGCTCGCGCAGGCTGCCGGCCTCGAGGAGCCGGATGAGGTGGCGGTTGCCCGCGTCGACGTGCACCGCGAGGACGTCGCCGCGCGGCGAGGGAATCAGCGCGTCGATGATGGCGGTCGACGGGTCCGGGGTCCAGCGCGCCTTCACATTGCCGGAGGCAGGGTCCAGGGCCAGCAGTGCGGAGGTCTCCCCGCCCTGGTCGGTGGTCAGGTAGACGGTGGCGCCGTCGGCCGAGTACGCGGCCGTGCCCAGCGCCTCCTTCTTGCCTTCCGCCGGCCAGAGGCGTTTCGCCGCGCCGCTCGCCACGTCGATCTCCAGCAGGACGAACTCGCTGACCGAGATCACGCGCACCGCCAGCGCCCGCGAGCCGTCCGGCGAGGCGTCCGCGACGAAGGTGGGCGCCGGGTCTTTGTAGAAGTCCCGCCCGGCGCCGCCGGAGAGGTCCTGGGCGACCAGGGTGGAAGCGGGCGACTTCACGCTGCGCCGCCCGAAGATCATCAGGTCCGTGCGCCGCAGCGGCAGCGCGGGAGGATCGCTTCTCACCCCCTCGCCGGGGGTGAGATCGACGAGGCCGCTGCCGTCGAGCGCGATGCGGAAGATGTGCGAGTTCTCGTCCGCGCCCCGATCGCGGGTGAAGAGGATCCCCTTGCCGTCGCGGGTGAGGGCCGCCGTCTGCACCCGCTCCGTGCCCGGGGTGATGCGCCTGGGCGCCGCCGAGGGCTGCGCCACCTCGCCGGCGTAGAGCTGGAGCGAGCCTTCGCGGTTGGAGCCGAAGACGAGATGGGCGCCGTCGTGCGTCAGCGCTCCGGCGAAGTTGGGGATGCGGTTCTGGAAGG
>DATKAG010000246.1:0-5765 GCA_035498355.1 Myxococcales bacterium
AACGTGATGATGACCAAGGCGAAGATCAGCGGGAACTACCCGAACTCGGTGCTGGCCAAGACCGAGTCGCTGCGCCTGGGCTTCGACGAGGCCATCCTCCTCGACCCGCAGGGGATGGTGGCGGAGTGCACCGGGGAGAACGTCTTCGTGGTCCGCAAGGGCCGGGTGATCACTCCTCCCCCGGGCGCCATCCTCGAGGGGATCACCCGCGACTCCATCCTCACCCTGGGCCGCGACCTGGGCTACGAGATGGTGGAGCAGCCCGTCTCCCGCGACCAGCTCTACATCGCGGACGAGGTCTTCGTCACCGGGACGGCGGCGGAGGTGATCGGGCTGCGCGAGATCGACTTCCGCACCATCGGCAACGGGCGCGGCACGCCGGTCACCCGATCGCTGCAGCAGGCCTACCACGCGGCGGTCCGGGGCGAGCACGCCCGCTCGGCGGCCTGGCTCACCTATGTCGACTGATCAGGGGAAGCGGGCGGCTCCCGCCCCATGGGCGCCGCGAATTTGCTAGGGTGCGCAGCCCACCCCAGGAGGTCCCCCGTGATCCGCCCTGCCTCGCTGCTCGCCGTCTTCATCTGCGCCTGCGCCACCTCCTCGTCGACCTCGGGCGGAGCGGGCGCCGCCGCCCCGGCCGCCGCGGCCACCGCTACCCTGGAGGCGCGCAGCGGGAGCACCACCACGGGGACCGCGCGCTTCACCTCCGCCGCCAACGGGCTGGCCGTGCACCTCGAGGTGCAGGGGGCCACGCCGGGCGAGCACGGGGTGCACGTCCACGAGAAGGGCGACTGCTCCGATCCCAAGGCGGCCAGCGCCGGCGGCCACTTCAACCCCAACGGCGGCGCGCACCACGGCGGCCCCGCCACCGACCCGCGCCACGGCGGCGACCTGGGCAACATGACGGTGGACGCCAGCGGCAAGGGAACCCTGGACGTGACGGTCTCCGGCCTCTCCCTGGACGGCGCGCAGAACGGCGTCATCGGCCGCGCCATCGTGGTCCACGAGAAGGCCGACGACCTGCAGAGCGATCCGGCGGGCAATTCGGGAGCGCGCGTCGCCTGCGGGACCATCCAGGCGGTCCACTAGAAGACGTCGACGTGATCGTTGACGATGACGTGGACGTGGACGTGGACGTGGTCGTAGACGTGGACGGCGACGGCGACGGCGACGTGGCCGTAGACGGAACCTCCCCTGCGCTCCCGCATCTGACGGGAATGCGCGCTCTTGCCGCCGCGCTCCTCGCCGCCGGGTGCGTCGGCGGCGTCACCCCGGCGCAATGCGCCATCGACTCCGACTGCGGTCCCTCCGCCTTCTGCTTCCAGACTGTGTGCATCGCGGGCACCCGCACCTGCCCCACGCTGCAGCCCACCTTCTCCAGCATCAACTCCAACTTCATCCAGGTGGGCTGCGGAACTCGCGCCGCGGATGCGAGCGCCCTCCAGTGCCATGCTATCGGCTCCGAAAACGTGGGCAGCGGGCCGAGCTTCGCCGGCCATCCCTACGCGGCGCTGGTGAACGCTGAAGCCGCCAACCGCCTGGGCACGGCCACCGGCCTCATTCTGGTGAAGCCCGGCGACCCCGCGAACTCCTTCCTCATCACCAAGCTGAAACTGACCTCGCCCCTGGATCCGGCTTTCGGGGGCGGCCAGCCGGCCGACGATCCGGGCTCTACCTGCGCCTCGGCGTTGAGCGCCATCGAGCAATGGATCCAGGACGGGGCCAAGGACAACTGATGAGCAGCCTCACGCGCAGATCGATGCTCCGCACGGCCGCGCTGGTTCCCCTCGCCGCCAGGCTGGGTTGCGCCCGGCGCATCTCGCCCGACCGCGAGGTCTCCGTCGCCCCGCTGGTGGACGGCGATCTGACCATCACCCTCGCACAGGCGCCCGAGCTCTCCAGCGCGGGCGGAGCGGTGGTGGCCCGAATCCCGGGCCTGAGCGGAGGGATCCTGGTGGCCAACACCGGCACCGGATACCTGGCGCTGGCCGCCACCTGCCCCCACGAGCAGTGCGACGTGGCCTGGGTGGCGGAGGACAGGCAGGCCGAGTGTCCCTGCCACGGGTCACGCTTCGCCGGCGACGGGACGGTCCTGCACCCGCCGGCGACGGCCAACCTCGCTTCCTATCCCGCGGAGGCGGACGGGCAGGGCAACGTGGTCGTGCACACGTTCGCGGGCGAAGGCGCGTTGAAGGATCTCTCCGTGAGCGGCGGCCAGTTCAGCTTCCCCTTGGCTCGGTTCCCCGCCCTGCAGGATGTGGGCGGCATCGTCGCCGGACGGCCCAACGGCTTTCCCGCCCCGCTCCTCATCACCCGCCTGACGGCAGGCACCGGCCCTGACGCCATCGGCGCCGTCGACGCGGTCTGCACGCACCAGGGATGCACCGTGCTCCCCGCTGCGAGCTCCCTGCAGTGCCCCTGCCACGGCTCGGTCTTCGACCTCGCCGGCGTCCGGGACAATACCAAGGGTCCCGAGGGAACCTATCCCAACCTCTTCCGTTATGCCGTCGACTTCGACGGCACAACGGTGACCATCTCCACCCAGTTCCGCTCCTGAAGGCTACTGGGGCGTGTTCTGTCCGCGAATCTCGCCGGACGGATTGGAAGCGGTGTGGATGTTGGTGTACGTGGCCCCCGCCCGCATGGCCGAGAGCATGGAGTTGAAGTCGCCCGCCACGATGGTCTGGTTGGGCGTGCTCCCCGCCTTCACGTCGGTGGCGGTGAACGAACCGCTGAAGGTGCCGCTCACCCCCGGCGGCGGGGTGAAGGGCACCACCACGCCGCCCGCTTCGCTGGAGATGCCGACGTGGATGTGGCCCGCGGACGCCGGACCGGAGAGGCCGCTGAAGGTGACGGTGTAGTCCACCTGGTTGCCGTTCACCGTGTACGTCGCGGTCCCGGTCGCCGTGGCGTTGGGATGGGGTGAAGCAGGAACCTCGTTCGCGCTGCTCAAGGTCGCCGTGAAGTGCGTGGCGGGACTCGACGAACCTCCGCAAGCCGCGAGCGCGCACGCCGCGGCGAACAATCCGGTTCTCAGCATGGGTGCCTCCTCAGGGTACGAACCGCCTCGGACGTTTGATTCCGAGCCTCGATGGAGGTTCCTCAAAAGAAACGGGCGGTTCCAACGGCAGCGGATCTTCCTCCACCCCGCTGGAACCGCCCTCCCCGGAAAAAGCGCCCGGAACTCAGTGGAGCGCGCTGCCCGCGGGCCCGGCCGCCTTCCCTCGCGCGATGAAGTCGTCGACGCGCTGCTCCAACACGTCCAGGGGCATGGCCCCGCTGTCCAGCACCTCGTCGTGGAAGGCGCGGATGTCGAAGCGGGGACCCAGGGCTTTCTTCGCCCGGTCGCGCAGCTCGAGGATCTTCAGCTGCCCGATCTTGTACCCCAGCGCCTGGCCGGGCCAGGCCATGTAGCGGTCGGTCTCGCTCTGCACCGTGGGCTCGTCGATGCCCGAGTTGGCGTGGAAGTAGTCGACCACCTGTTGCCGGCTCCACTTCTTGTAGTGGAAGCCCGTGTCCACCACCAGGCGGATGGCGCGGAGCAGGTCGTCCTCGAGGTGTCCGTAGAGGCTGTAGGGATCCTGGAAGAACCCCGCCTCCTCGCCCAGGCGCTCGGAGTAGAGCGCCCAGCCCTCCACGTAGGCGATGTAGAAGGAGTTCTGGCGGAACCTGGGCAGCGTGGGCAGCTCCTGGGCCAGGGCGATCTGCAGGTGATGGCCGGGCACGCCCTCGTGGTAGGCGGTGGTCTCGATGTCCAGGGTGGAGCGCTTCTCGAAGTCGCCCGTGTTCACCATCACGTGGCCGGGCCGCTTGCCGTCCGCCGTCCCCCTCACGTACTGCGCGCCGGAGGCCTCCTTCTCCCGGAAGGACTCCACCGGCATCACCTCCACCTTCCCCTTGGGGAGCCGCCCGAAGTACTGCGGCAGCTTCGCCCACATCTGGTCGATGTACTTCCGGTAGAGCTCCAGCATCTGCTCGCGCGACTGGGGGTGCAGGCGCGGGTTCTTGTCGGCCGCGGCGTCGAACGACTTCAGGTCGGAGAAGCCGAGCCTCCTGGCGATCTGCAGCATCAGCTCCCGGTCCCGCGCCACCTCCTTGAGTCCCAGCTGGTGGATCTCCTCCGGCGTCATCTTCGTGGTGGTGGACTGCTCCACCGCGTACGCGTAGCGCGCCGCCCCGTCGGGCAGCGCCCAGAGGCCCGGCTCGGCCCGGCCTTTGGGGGCGTACTCGTCCTTGAGGAACTTCGTCAGCTTCTGGTACGCCGGGTTCACCTGGTCGCGCACCGCCGCCAGCACCTGCTCGCGGATGCGCGCCTTGTCCGCCTCCGAAAAGCCCGCGGGGATCTTCTTGGCCGGCTGGAAGAACGGGCTCTCCTCGGGCGGGGCGCCGCCGATCTTCGCCGCCTGGCCCGCGGCCTGCTCCAGGAGGATGCGCGGGGGCATGAGCTTCTCCGCCATCCCCTTGCGCATCAGCCCGGTGACCTGGGCGAAGGCGACGGGGAGCTGGCGGAGGCGGGCGATGTAGTCGTCGTAGTCCTTGACGGTCTCGAAGGAGAGCACGGAGACGAGCTGCGGCGCCTGCAGGTGGATGCCGCCGAACTGGGTGATGGGCATCTCCCAGTCCTTGAACTTGAACCCTTCCAGGTCCATCTCCAGCTCCCGCACCATCAGCGACTTGTTCAGCGCCTCCTGCGTGGGGAAGCCGGCGGTGTCCACCGCCTGGAAGCGGGCGAGGAACTGCCGGGCCATCTCGTACTCCGCGAGGACCGCCTCCTCCGACCGATCGGTGAGCTTGTCGTTGTAGCGCTTGTCGCCCAGCACCGAGGCGAACTCGGGATGGGTGCGCATCGTGTATTCCCACTGCTCGTCGAGCAGGGCGGAGAGCTGCTTGCGCCGGGCCTCGAGATCCCGGGGAGCGGCCTGCGCGCAGAGCAGGGCGGCGAGAAGCAGGGTTGGGGGCATGCGCCCCCGTACGCAGCGGCGGGCAGGACATTTCACCGCTCGATCCGCGACGGGGGGCGGAAAGAGAACTGGTGTTTGCCCGCAACTCGTCTATGGCTGTCGGCGGCGCGATGCCCGCGCCGAAAGAGAGGGACGAATGAACGGGAAGCTCGTTTCCGCGCTGGCGCTGGGGGCCGCGCTCTTCGCCGGGACGCCGGCGCAGGCCGCCTCCTGCAAGAAGGACGCGGACTGCGGCAGCGGCCTGGTGTGCTCCAAGGGGACCTGCGTGAAGTCGGCCGCCGCCAAGGCCGCTTCCGACACCGCCAAGGCGGTGGCGCCCACCGAAGACGCCATGGCCGGCACCAAGCGCTCGCCTTACTTCGGCTGGGGCGGGATCGGGCTCTACAACGTCGGGGTGAGCGTGGACGTGGCCGGGTTCGGGACCGTCTCGGGCAGCTCCACCTACTTCGGCTTCAACGCCGGCGGCGCCGTCAACCTGCTCAACTTCACCCCCGACCTGCCGCTGGTGGGCTGGGGGGAGATCGCCCTCACCCTGGGCAGCGACCTCTTCTTCCCCCTCTCGGTGGGCGCGGGCGTGCGCTACGACAAGGCCGGCCCCATGCAGCTCCTCGGCGGCCTGGGCTTCACCATCATGCCCCACACCGGCGAGGGCGACACGCCTCTGGGCCTGCGCATCCTGGCCATGGTGCTCTACCCCTTGCCGGAGGTGAACAAGAACCTCTCCGCCCAGGGCGCGCTCTCCTACGCCTTCCTCACCGACGGCTTCCACCTCTTCACCTTCACGGTGGGCATCGGCTACGCGCT
>DATKAG010000247.1:0-8316 GCA_035498355.1 Myxococcales bacterium
TGGTGCAGCGCACCCGCGAGATCGGCATCCGCATGGCTCTGGGCGCCCGGCAGCAGGACGTGCTGGGTCTGGTGGTGTCCGACGGCCTTCGCCTGTGCGTGCTGGGCATCGCCATCGGCATCGCGCTGGCCAGCGGCCTCGCCCGCCTCTTGCGCGGGATGCTCTACGGCGTGGAGAGCTTCGATCCGCTCTCCTACTTCGGGCTCACCCTGCTGCTGGCACTGGTGGCCCTCTTCGCCTGCTGGCTCCCGGCCCGCCGCGCCGCCCGGGTGGACCCTGCCGTCGCCCTGCGCGCCGAGTAGGCTTCGTCAACGTGGTCGTCGACCTCGACGTGGTCGTTGACGTGGAGGGCGATGGCGACGTGGCCGTGGTCGAACGAAGCCTAGATTCTCGCGATCAGCTTCTTCGCCAGGCCCGTAGCGATCGTCACCCCGACGGCGGCGACGATCTTCTCCCAGACAGGCGCCTCTCCCCGAGCCACCTTGTCCGGCTTTTCCACCGCCCGTCCCACGGCGATGCGCAGGCGCTTCGCCTTCTGCGGAAGCTCCTCGCGTTTGCGCGAGCGATGGATCGCGTACCCGACTCCGCCCAGGAGCAGGAGGACCACCGCGCCCGCGCCGGCAAAGGCCGCCGGGTGGCGGCGCATCTGCAGGCGCACGTCCATCAGCTCGTGCCGCCGCCGGTCCAGCTCCGCCAGGGAGCAGTCGAGGCGCACCCGCAGCCTCTCGATGTCCTGCTCGATCTCCCGCGGGGGGCGCGTTTGCCCGCTCCCGTTCACGCCAGACGTTCCTTCGCCCACGTTGCGCCCTCCTTCACCGTGCGCCGCGTCGCCTCCAGCGGCTGCTTGACCCGTTTGCCCCAGCCGACCAGCCCCGCCAGCGTACCCACCGCCAGCACCGCGGCGGCGACGATCAGCGCCCCGGCCCAGGCCGGCAGGACCATCCCGAGGGCCAGCGCGCCCGAAGTCAGCATCAGCCCCACCGCCCAGATGGCGCAGAGGCCGGCCACTCCCAGCCCCTTGGCCATCGCCACCTCTTGCTTCAGATCCGCCCGCAGCTCGGCCTTCGCCAGCTCGATCTCCTTCTTCGCCAGCTCGGTGGCGCTCTCCAGGGTGTGCCCGATCAGCTCGCGGCTGGTCATCGCCTGCATGGACGCCGGGACCGCGGTCTGCAGTCCCCGCGTCTCGGGCAGGCTCTTCCTGTTGCCCGCCGGCAGCAGCGCCTTCTCTTCCATGTCGCTGTCCTCCAATCGTCGTGCGTGCTGCAAGAGCGGCTCGTCGCCGTCCAGGGCCCGGTCCACCTGGAGCAGCAGGCGATAGAGCACCTGCCACTCGTCCCAGGGCAGGTTCAGCCCGGAGAGCTGGGCCGACAGCTCCATCACCCTTCCCCCCAGCGCCTGCGAGCGGCGGTGGGCCCGGGGCTGCTCGCAGTAGATCGACCACACCCGCTTGGCGTGCGTCTCCAGATCTCGAGCTTGCGCGCTGAAGGTCTGAAGGATCGGCCGCGGCCCGTAGACCTCGGCGCAGAGGGCGCGCGCCTGCCCCACCCGCGCGGGGACGCCGCGCAGGACGGTCTCGTGGGGCAGCACCGTCACCTCCAGCTCCTCGTTGCGCCGGTATTCGATGTGCTCGCTGGCCATGGCGGCGAAGGGCTTGCCGCCGATGCGCAGGAGGATCTTCGCCGGGGCCTGCTGGTACCAGGGCGCCTTGTGCGGCTGCAGGGAAATCCCGTCCTGCTCCAGCTCCCGGGCGAGCGCTTCCATGGACGCCGCGGCGATCGCCTTCTCCATCACGGCCGGAATGCGCACCACCTCCCGCCGCCGGAGCACGGTGGCGATGCGGAGGATGGGCGCCACCACCAGCATGAGGAAGAAGGAGAGCGCCAGGGCGAGGGTGACAGGGAACCCGCGCAGCAGGCGCTTCCACGCCGGCTCGTCCATGTGCTCCCTGGAGCCGCGCCTGGCGAGGACGATGCCCACCACGAAGGGCACCAGGAACGCCAGCCCGATCCAGACCAGGCGCAGCCAGAGGCCGGGGACCGACTTGCCCAGCGGCACGAACGCCGCCACCACCAGCGCGATCTTCGGGACGATCACCCCGAGGACCAGGATGGGCCAGGCCGCGGCCGCCGCCACCACCGCCGAGAGGAGCGTCTGCTCGGTGGGGGAGACGCTCCCGAAGAGCGCCGTCACCGCCCAGCCGAAGATGGCATTCAGGGCCTTGCCCGCCGACTTGCCCAGATAGCTGATCAGGGCCTGGAGGAGAGCCA
Organism: Myxococcales bacterium; assembly: GCA_035498355.1. Taxonomy (GTDB): domain Bacteria; phylum Myxococcota; class Myxococcia; order Myxococcales; family 40CM-4-68-19; genus 40CM-4-68-19. The sequence goes on from DATKAG010000247.1 coordinate 2,268, forward strand.
CGCGGAAAAAGCTAGGGACGCGGCTTTCTCTTCGGCAGCTTGCCCGCCCGCTCCCCGCGGCCTTCTAGAAGAGGCCGCTGTCGTAGGCCATCGAGGCGTGCAGGTTGACGTCCAGCGCGAGATCCGTCTTGTTGTCGGTCGTGCCGGTGATGATGACGTAGAACTTGCCCCCGTCGTGCAGGCGCTCGAGCAGGAAGGCATCGAGCTGGGGGTTGCCCTGGATGCGGCGGGTCGCGTTCTTCTGCACCTGGAAGCTCGCCACGTCGCCCACCAGCACGTCGAAGTCGGGCTGGTCGTCGAGGTTCTTGCGCAGGGTGATGCGGGCGTTGATCGTCTTTGCCGCGTTCCCGGAGTTCACCGTCGTGATGGTGACGTCGACGTACTCCAGGTCGAGGCTGCGGATGTCGCCGTTGTGCTCGCGGATGTCGGAATAGCTGCCCAGGTCCACCAGGACGCTCTGGGAGATGTCGCTCGCCATGGGCGTGAGCACGGCGATGTTCGCCTGGTCCATGTCGAAGCTCAGGTTCACGACGCACGCGGTGAGCGCGGCGCAGGCGACGGCGAGCGCAAGTCGCGGAGCTTTGCGGCGGACCATCTTCTTCCCTTCCGAGGCGGGCCCAGATTGCCACAGAACCCCCTCCCGGGGGCACCCCGAAAGGACGGTCCGGAAGGGGCCTGGGCCACATCCACAATGCCGCAGCCGCCCCCTGGAGGGAAAGGTCGGAAGCGCGCTCCAATGCACCCCGGCGGGCGCACCGCGCGCAAAGGCCGCACCCGCGCATCGTGCGGCTTGACTTGAACCCGCCCGACCGTAGACTCTGCGGCGATTTCCGGGCTTTTTTCGAGGAGGCGGATGCCTTTCCATTTCGCCAACGTCTTGCTCTTTACCGCCACCGCGGTCCTGTTCGTGTTCGGGTCCCTGCTGGCGGGGCATTTCTTGCGGCCCCACGCTCCCAGCCGCGAGAAGTCGATGATCTACGAGTGCGGCGAGAAGCCCATCGGGCACGCCTGGTTCAACTTCAACCCCCGCTTCTACCTGGTGGCGCTGGTGTTCGTGATCTTCGAGGTGGAGATCGCCTTCATGTACCCGGTGGCCTCCGTCTACCGCTCCTTCGTCGAGAAGGGCCAGGGCCTGCTGGCCTTCGTCGAGATCCTCATCTTCGTCGCCATCCTGGCGGTGGGGCTGGCCTACGTCTGGGCGATGGGCGACCTGGAGTGGGTCAAGGGGCTGAAGCAGGAGGTGCTGCAGTCCTTGCGGGAGCAGAAGAAGCCGCAGACACCCACCAGCGAGAAGAAGGCAGCGTAGGAAAATGGCCAAGGACTACCAGCAGGACTTCGGCTCCATCATCACCAGCAAGACCTCGTTCATCGACGAGATCATCAACCTCGCCCGCAAGAGCAGCATCTTCTACCTGCTCTTCGGCCTCGCCTGCTGCGGCATCGAGCTGATGCAGACCGGCGGCCCCCGGGCGGACATCGACCGCTTCGGGTCGGTGCCCCGGGCCACGCCCCGGCAGAGCGACCTCATGATCGTGGCCGGGACCCTCACCTACAAGATGGCCGAGCGCTGCCGCCTGCTCTACGAGCAGATGGCCGAGCCCAAGTACGTCATCTCCATGGGCTCCTGCGCCTCCTGCGGCGGGCTCTTCCAGTACGCCTACTCGGTGTGCAAGGGAGTGGACAAGCTGGTGCCGGTGGACATCTACGTCCCCGGCTGCCCGCCCCGGCCGGAGGCCCTCACCGAGGGGCTGATGCGGGTGCAGGACAAGATCGTGCGCGAGCGCTGGTTCGCGGCCCGGCAGAAGGTGGGCCAGCCCCGCCCCGGCCTGGGCATCGACTACAAGGTGACCGCCTAGATGACCTTCGAGGAGATCCAGCAGCGCCTCGCCGCGAAGCTCGGTGAGCGCATCGGGGCGCTTTCCCCGGCCAACAAGGACCCCTTCCTGGTGGTGCAGGCGGCGGACCTCGTCGCCGTCTGCCGGCTCCTCAAGGACGACCCGGACCTCGCCTTCGACTGCCTGATGAACCTCTCCACCGTCGACTGGCCGAAGAAGAACCAGATCGAGGTCGTCTACCACCTCTGGAGCTACCCGAAGCGCCACTCCTTCATCCTCAAGGTCCAGCTCGACCGGGCCGGGCCGGAGGTTCCCAGCGTCGAGCCGGTGTGGAAGTCGGCCAACTGGCTGGAGCGGGAGCAGTTCGACCTGATGGGGGTGCAGTTCAACGGCCATCCCGACCTGCGCCGCATCATGATGCCGGACGACTGGGTGGGGCACCCGCTGCGCAAGGACTACAAGGAAGAGGCGCAGTGGCACAACATCACCACCACCCGCGAGAACTCGCTGGAAGGGTACGTGCGGCTGGACGAGCTGGCCAAGAAGGCGGCCGAGGCGGCGGCGAAGAAGGAGGTGCCGTCGTGAAGCCCCTCGAACTGCCCACCATGGACATGGAGAACAAGGAGGTCCTCCGCCGCATCGAGATCACGGGGGACATGCTGCTCAACATGGGGCCCCAGCACCCCAGCACCCACGGGGTGATCAACTTCCTCGTCCAGACCGACGGGGAGGTGATGAAGCGCGCCATCCCCGAGGTGGGCTACCTGCACCGCAGCCTGGAGAAGATCGGCGAGCGCTGCACCTACAACGGCTTCATGCCCTACACCGACCGGGTGGACTACATCGCGGCCATGTTCGCCAACCAGGGCTGGGCCATGGCGGTGGAGAGGCTGCTCGGGCTCCAGGTCCCCAAGCGCGCCGAGTACTGCCGGGTGATCGCCTGCGAGCTGAACCGGATCAGCAGCCACCTGGTGTCGGTGGGCACCATGGCGATGGACATCGGGGCGGTGACACCCTTCCCCTACGCCTTGCGCGAGCGCGAGTTCATCAACGACCTGCTCGAAGAGCTGTGCGGGGCCCGGCTGACCTACAACTACCTGCGCATCGGCGGGGTGGCCTTCGACCTGCCCTCCGGATACGAGGAGAAGGTTTCCTCCTTCCTCGACCACTTCGAGAAGATCCTCGACGAGTTCAACCGGTTGATCACCTACAACGAGATCTTCATCAAGCGCCTGGCCCACCTCGCGCCCATCCCCGGCCCCATGGCCATCGAGTACTGCCTGGCCGGCCCGAATCTGCGGGCCAGCGGGGTGGGCTTCGACGTGCGCAAGGACCTGCCCTACTCCGTCTACCCCGACTTCCAGTTCGACGTGCCGGTGGGCAAGGGCGAGGTGGGCACGGTGGGCGACTCCTGGGACCGCTTCTGGTGCCGGGTGGAGGAGATGCGCCAGAGCTGCCGCATCCTCCGCCAGGCGCTGGCCCAGATTCCCAGGGACGCGCAGATCATGGGAAAGGTCCCCCGCAAGATCAAGCTGCCCGAGGGAGCCGAGGCCTACAGCCGCATCGAGAGCGCGCGCGGCGACATGCAGTACTACGTGGTGGCGGGCCCGGGGGAGAACGCGCACCGGGTGAAGATCCGCACCGGCAGCTTCACGGCCATGGGGATCATCGACGCCCTCTCCCGGGGACTGATGATCGCCGACCTGGTGGCGCTGATCGCGTCGCTCGACGTGGTGGCGCCGGAGATCGACCGCTGATGCAGGGCTTCCTCGACAACCTCATCCGCGGCTGGGGACACGATCCCGCCACCTGGCCCTGGACGCAGTTCGTCTACCTCTTCTTCATGGGGCTGTTCTCCTTTCTGGTGATCAACTTCGCCGCCATCAGCGGGGGGATCTTCTCCTGGGCCGAGCGGCGCGTCGCCGCCCGCATGCAGAGCCGGGTGGGGCCCAACCGGGTGGGGCCAGCCGGCTTCCTCCAGTGGATCGCCGACGCGGTCAAGCTGCTCTTCAAGGAGGACCTGATCCCCGACGAGGCGGACAAGGTGCTCTTCCGCGCCGCCCCCTACTTCATGATGGTGGGGTTCGCCTGCGTGTTCGTGGCCCTGCCCTTCAGCCACCGGCTGATCATCGCCGACATGAACGTCGGCATCTTCTACATCCTGGCGGTCACCGCCCTGATCGTGGTGGGGATCATCATGTCGGGGTGGAGCTCCAACTCCAAGTGGAGCCTGTTCGGCGCCATCCGCAGCGCCGCGCAGATCGTCTCCTACGAGATCCCGGCGGGGATGGCCCTGATGATCCCGGTGCTGCTGGCCGGCACCATGTCCACCCAGGGCATCATCCGCGCCCAGGGGGCCTGGCCCTGGCAGTGGTTCGTGTTCGACAACCCGGCCGCCACCGCCGCCTTCTTCATCTTCTTCACCAGCGCCCTGGCGGAGGGGAACCGCACCCCCTTCGACCTGCCCGAGGCGGAGAGCGAGCTGGTCTCCGGCTACAACACCGAGTACTCGGGGATGCGCTTCTCCTACTTCTTCCTGGTGGAGTGGGGGAACCTCTGGGTGATGTCCGCCCTGGCCGTGACGATGTTCATGGGCGGCTGGCAGGTGCCCTTCCTCCCCGCGGCCAGGCTGGACGCCCTGGCCGGCTGGCCGGCCTTCTTCGCCGAGGTGGCCTCGCTGGCGGTGTTCGCCCTCAAGACCCTCTTCTTCGTCTTCGTGGTGATGTGGCTGCGCTGGACCCTGCCCCGCATCCGCGTCGACCAGATGATGAACATGTGCTGGAAGTACCTGGTGCCGGCCAGCTTCGTCGCCGTGCTCTTCGTGGCGGGATGGATGCTGGTGGTGCGGGCGGCGCCTCTGCTGGCGACCGCCATGCACCTCGTCCTCGCCGGGGCGGCAGGGGCGGCGGTGGTCCTCTTCGTGCTGCGGGTGGCTCGAAATCTGAGAGACACGGGCGACAAGTTCGACTTCACTTCCAACTGGTGACCCGAGATGGCTGAGACCCTGATCCCTCCCACGCAGACTCCCGGCGCCTTCGGCGCGTACGTGAAGAACGTGCGCGACACGGCGAAGAGCTTCTGGGAAGGGATGAGCGTCACCCTCAGCTACATGTTCAGAAAGCCCATCACCTCCCAGTACCCCGACCGGGTGCCGGTGCCGGTGCAGCACACCATCCCGGCGCGCTACCGCGGCTTCTTGGAAGTGGACATGGACATCTGCACCGCGTGCCAGGCCTGCGAGCGCGCGTGCCCCATCTCGGTGATCAACATCGACATCCTCAAGGGCGACGGGAAGACCACGCCCAAGCTGAGGATGGAGCGCTTCGACATCGACATCGGCAAGTGCATGTACTGCGGGCTCTGCGTCGAGCCCTGCCCCACCGGCGCCATCCAGCACACCCGGGAGTTCGAGGGCGCGGCGATGCACTTCAACAACCTCACCTTGCGCTTCGTGCCCGATCCGCTGGTGCCGGTGGTGCCCTACAAGCCGCCCAAGGGAGCCGAGTCGTTTCCCCGCAAGCCGCTGGGGGAGATCACCCGCAAGCTGATCAAGGCCTGGGACGCGCCGCCGCCGCCCTTCCCCTCCAAGGAGGAGCAGGCCAAGGCCGACCACGGCAAGCCCAAGGCGGCCGGCGGGCTGGACGTCAGCGCCATGGGCCGGCAGCTCGCGGCCCGTGCCCTGCAGGTCAAGGAGGACAAGCCGAAGCTTCAGAAGGTGCTGGAGGAGGCGATGGCCGGCACCGACTGCGGCGACTGCGGGTACCCCGACTGCTTCGGGTACTCGGACGCCATCGCGCAGGGCAAGGAAACCAGCACGGAGAAGTGCGCTCCGGGCGGAGCGGACTCGAAGGCGATGCTGGAGACCATCCTGGTGACGCTCAAGTCCGGGGTGATCCCCGGAGCCCCACCGCCGGCCCCAGCCGCCTCGCCCGGAGCGGAGTCCCCGGCCCCCGCGGCCGCTCCCGCCGCTCCCCAGGGACCGCCGCTGGCGCAGACCCTCTCCAAGGACGAGCTGTTCAAGGTGGTGCTCGACGCCATGGCGGGCACCGACTGCGGCGACTGCGAGTACCCGGACTGCGAGGGCTACTCCAAGGGCATCGTCTACGAGGGCCAGGCCGACCTGGGCCGCTGCGCGCCGGGCGGCGAGGACACCCGGGTGAAACTGTACGAAATCATGCTAGGCACCAAGCCTCCTCCCAAGTAGAGTGCGTCGC
>DATKAG010000248.1:0-3731 GCA_035498355.1 Myxococcales bacterium
TTGGGCCCCGATCCGGGCACCCGGCCCAGGTCCACCCCCAGCTCGCGGGCCAGCTTGCGCACCCCTGGGCCGGCGTGCGCCTTGTGGAACGCCTCCTCGTCGATCACCGGCGGCGCCACCGACGGCTCATGCCGGGGCGGCGGCACGGTTTCCGTCGGCCCGCCGTACTCCTTGCGCGGCGTCTGTCCCGCCTCGCGGAATGGCTGCTCCGGCTTGGCGTGCTCGACCGGCGGCGTCCCTTCACGGGCGGCGGCGACCGGCTGCTCCGGGCTCGCGGGCTTCCGCGGCGTGGCCGCGGAGCGCGACTCCTTCGCCTCCAGCCGGGCGATCAGGGTCCCCTGCGAGACCTTGTCGCCCACTTTCACGGTCACCTCCCGCACCACGCCCGCGGCGGGGGAGGGCACCTCCATGGTGGCTTTGTCCGACTCCAGGGTGACGAGCGGCGCCTCCGCGGCCACCTCGTCGCCGGGCTTCACCAGCACCTCGATCACCGGGACGTCCTTGAAGTCGCCGATGTCCGGAACGAGCACGTCCATGGTCAGACGCTCACCGGGTTGGGCTTCTCCGGGTCGAGTCCGTATTTCTTCATCGCCTCGGCCGAGCGCGAGACCGGCAATTCGCCCTCCTCGGCCAGGGCGCGCAGGGCGTGGACCGCGATCCAGTAGCGGTTCACCTCGAAGAAGTGGCGCAGCCGGGCCCGGGTGTCGCTGCGGCCGAACCCGTCGGTGCCCAGCACCCGGTAGCGCGCGGGAAGGAAGGCGCGGATGGAGTCGGCGTTGAGCTTGACGTAGTCGGTGGCGGCGATCACCGGGCCCTTCCGCCCCTTCATGCACTGCTCGACGTAGCTCGCCTTCGGCTTCTGCTCCGGGTGCAGCGCGTTCCAGCGGTCCACCTCCAGGCCCTCGCGGCGAAGCTGGGAGAAGCTGGTGACGCTCCAGAGGTTGGCGGCCACGCCGAAGTCCTTCTCCAGCAGGTCGGCCGCGGCGATCGCCTCCCGGAAGATGCTCCCCGACCCGAGGAGCTGGACCTGCGCACTGGGCCGCTCGCGGAAGAGGTACATGCCCTTGAGGATCCCCGCCTCCGCTCCCTCGGGCATGTCCGGGTGCGGGTAGTTCTCGTTCATCACCGTCAGGTAGTAGTAGACGTCCTCCTGCGCCTGCACCATCCGGCGCAGCCCGTCCTCCACGATCACCGCCAGCTCGTACTGGAAAGTGGGATCATAGGCCACGCAGTTGGGGATGGTGCTGGCCACGATGTGGCTGTGGCCGTCCTGGTGCTGCAGCCCCTCGCCGTTGAGCGTGGTCCGCCCCGAGGTGCCGCCGACGAGGAAGCCCCGGGTGCGGATGTCGCCCGCCGCCCAGGCGAGGTCGCCGACGCGCTGGAAGCCGAACATCGAGTAGTAGAGGTAGACGGGGATCATCTGCACCCCGTTGGTGCTGTAGGAGGTGCCCGCCGCCATCCAGGAGCAGAAGGCGCCCGCCTCGGTGATCCCCTCCTGGAGGATCTGGCCGTTCTTCGCCTCCTTGTAGAACATGAGCTGGTCGGCATCCTCCGGCCGGTAGAGCTGTCCGACGTGCGAATGGATGCCGTACTGGCGGAACATCCCCTCCATGCCGAAGGTGCGCGCCTCGTCGGCCACGATGGGCACCACCCGCGGCCCCAGCGACTTGTCGCGCAAGAGCGTGGTGAGGATGCGGACGAAGGCCATGGTGGTGGAGAGCTCGCGGTCCCCGCTCCCCTTCAGCTGGGCCTCGAAGGCGGAGAGGGGCGGCACTTGCAGCGCCTCCGCCTTGCGCCTCCGCCGCGGCAGCCCGCCGCCCAGCGCCTCGAGCCGCTCCTTGAGCCACTTCATCTCCGCGCTGTCCTCGGGCGGGCGGAAGAAGGGCATCGCTTCCAGGTCTTCCTCGGTGATGGGGACGTGGAAGCGGTCGCGGAAGGCCCGCACCTGCTCGGCCTTCATCTTCTTCGCCTGGTGGGCGATGTTCTGCCCCTCCATCGCCTCGCCCATCCCGAAGCCCTTCACCGTCTTCGCCAGGATGACGGTGGGCTGTCCCGCCTGCTCGATGGCCGCCTTGTACGCGGTGTACACCTTCATCGGGTCGTGCCCGCCGCGGGTGAGCGACCAGACCTGCTCGTCGCTCCAGTCCGCCACCATCGCCGCCGTCTCCGGGTAGCGGCCGAAGAACTCCTTGCGCACGAAGGCGCCGTCGCGCGACTTGAACGCCTGGTAATCGCCGTCCACGCATTCCTGCATCAATTGGCGCAATCGGCCGGTATCGTCGCGGGCCAGCAACGGGTCCCAATTGGATCCCCAGATCACCTTGATCACGTGCCAGCCGGCGCCGCGGAAGCTGGACTCCAGCTCCTGGATGATCTTGCCGTTGCCCCGCACCGGCCCGTCGAGGCGCTGGAGGTTGCAGTTGACCACGAAGATCAGGTTGTCGAGCTTCTCCCGGCCCGCCAGCGCGATGGCCCCCAGCGACTCCGGCTCGTCGGTCTCGCCGTCGCCGAGGAAGCACCACACCTTGCGCCCGTCGGTCTTCGCGATCCCCCGGTCGTCCAGGTAGCGGAGGAACTTGGCCTGGTAGATGGCCATGATCGGCCCCAGGCCCATGCTCACGGTGGGAAACTGCCAGAAGTCCGGCATCAGCCAGGGGTGCGGGTAGCTGGAGAGGCCCTTGCCTTCCACCTCCTGGCGGAAGTGGGCCATCTGCTCCTCGCTCAGCCGCCCCTCCAGGTAGGCCCGGGCGTAGAAGCCGGGCGAGGAATGGCCCTGCAGGTAGACGAGGTCGCCGCCGTGCGAGTCCGAGGGCGCGTGCCAGAAGTGGTTGAAGCCGATGTCGTAGAGCGTGGCCGCTGAGGCGTAGCTGGCGACGTGGCCGCCCAGCTCGGTGGATTCCTTGTTGGCGCGCACCACCAGCGCCATCGCGTTCCAGCGGGTGATGGCCGAGAGGCGGCCCTCGATCTTGAAGTCGGAGGGGCGCTGCGGCTGCGCGCTCACCGGGATGGTGTTCACGTAGGGAGTGGTGGCGCTGAAGGGAAGGTCGGTGCCGGCCTGGCGCATCCGGCCGATCAGGTTCTCGAGGAGGAAGCGGGCGCGCTCCACCCCTTCGTTCTCGATGACGCTGTCGATGGCATCGACCCACTCGCGGGTCTCGACCGGATCGCCGTCCTGGTCCTGGGGCACGGGATCTCCTTGCGGTGCTGCTGAGAGGCGCGTCCCTTAACGCATGCGACGCAGACCCACAAGCCGCGCGGGGGTGGAGAAATGGGGATTTTTGCACCACCGTGGAGATCCGCCCCGCCGCGCTGCGGTTGTCCGCCCGCCCGTCTTGACCTCCGGGCAGTTGTCTCGTCGACATTCAGGGGCACCCTTCGGCGGGGAGAAGACCGAGAAGGCAACCGAGAAGAACTAGGCAAGTTCGGTCAGATCGCAGCACAAGGAAGCCCGTCCCCGGGGGTTTTTTGCTGGGGAGATTCGCCCCAATTTTTCAGGCACGGCGTTTGCTCATCCCCTGATCGCTCTGCGCCTGGGATCCCCCCGGGGCAAAACATCAGGAGTATCAAGATGATCCGCACGATCGCCGCTGCACTCGCCGCGTTCTGCCTCGTCGCGTTCAGCGCCGTGGCCGCCGAAGAGACCAAGCCGGCCGACACCAGCAAGCCGGCCGACGCCAAGCCCGCCAAGAAGGCCAAGAAGGCCAAGAAGGCGAAGAAGGCCAAGAAGGCGG
>DATKAG010000249.1:0-20524 GCA_035498355.1 Myxococcales bacterium
CGGGGGCCCAGTGGATCACGTCGGGGGAGGCGAGCGGGCCGATCCCCTTGCGCACGTGCTGCACCAGGTCGGTGCGCAAGGCGTCGGTGGGGTTCACGCCCTGCTTGAGGGTGACGTAGGCGTAGATCCCCTGCCCCTTGATGTCGTGGGGGAAGCCCACCACCGCGGCCTCGGCCACGTCGTGGTGGGAGACCAGCGCGCTCTCGATCTCGGCGGTGCCCAGGCGGTGGCCGCTGACGTTGATCACGTCGTCCACCCGGCCGGTGATCCAGTAGTACCCGTCCTCGTCGCGGCGGCACCCGTCGCCGGTGAAGTACTTGCCGGGGAAGGTGGTGAAGTACGTCTTGCGGAAGCGGTCGGGATCGCCGAACACCCCGCGCATGATCCCCGGCCAGGGCCGGGAGAGGCAGAGGTTGCCGGTGCAGGGACCCTCCAGCACCTTGCCCTGGTCGTCCACCACCACCGGCTGCACGCCGAAGAAGGGCAAGGTCGCCGACCCCGGCTTCTGGGCGATGGCTCCGGGCAATGGAGTGATGAGGATGCCGCCCGTCTCCGTCTGCCACCAGGTGTCCACCACCGGGCAGCGGCCGTCGCCCACCACCCGGTGGTACCAGAGCCAGACCTCGGGGTTGATGGGCTCGCCCACCGTCCCCAGCAGGCGCAGCGACTTGCGGCTGCGGGAGTGGACCGGCCCCTCGCCTTCGCGGGCGATGGCGCGGATGGCGGTGGGAGCGGTGTAGAGGATGGTCACCCCGTACTTGTCGACCACGTCCCAGAAGCGGCCCCAGTCCGGGTACTGGGGAACGCCCTCGAACATCACGCTGGTCGCGCCGTTGGCCAAGGGCCCGTAGACCACGTAGCTGTGGCCGGTGACCCAGCCGCAGTCGGCCGTGCACCAGAAGGTGTCCTCCTCGCGCAGGTCGAAGACCAGCTCGTGCGTGAGCGAGGTGTAGACCATGTACCCGCCGGTGGTGTGCATCACCCCCTTGGGCTTCCCGGTGGATCCGCTGGTGTAGAGGATGAAGAGCGGGTCCTCCGCGTCCATCTGCGCCGGCTCGCACTCCTGGGGAACGCCGCGCACGAGGTCGTGCCACCAGCGGTCGCGCCCCTCGGTGAAGGGGACGTCCTTGCCGGTGCGCTTGAGCACCACCACCGTCTTCACCCCCGGGCACTCCTTGAGGGCGTCGTCGGTGGTCTGCTTGAGGGGGACGATGCGGCCGCCCCGGTAGCCGCCGTCGGCGGTGATCACCACGTCGCTGTTGCAGTCGAGGATGCGGTTCTTCAGCGACTCGGAGGAGAATCCGCCGAAGACCACGCTGTGGATGGCGCCGATGCGGGCGCAGGCGAGCATGGCGATGGGGAGCTCGGGCACCATGGGCAGGTAGATCGTCACCCGGTCGCCCTTCTTCACCCCCACCTTCTTCAGCGCGTTGGCGAACTTGCAGGTCTCCCGCCAGACGTCGAAATAGGTGAGGGTGCGCGACTCCTCGGGAGAGTCGCCTTCCCAGACCAGCGCCGCCTTGTTCCTTCGGGGCCCGGCGAGGTGGCGGTCGAGGCAGTTGAAGCTGGCATTGAGCTTGCCGCCGGTGAACCACTCGATCTTCGCGGTCTGGAAGTCGAACTTGGAAACCCCGCTCCACTTCTTGAACCAGGTGATCCGCTCGGCCTGCTCCGCCCAGAAGGCGTCGGAGTTGGAAATCGATCGGTCGTAAAGCGCCCGGTACTTGTCGATGCTGCCGACGTGCGCCTTCTTCGCGAACTGCTCCGGCACCTTGACGACGCTCGCTCCGCTGTTGTCAGCCATGCGGAAGGCCTCCTCCGGTTCGGGGGGCGTCACTCTAGCGATCTTGGGGAAAAGGGGCCAGAGCGGCCCGTCTCCGGACGTCCACCATGATAAAGGTTCTCCCCATGCGGCTGCGCATCGAGGTGCTGCGCGTCTCGCCCCCGCGCGGCGATCCCCTCCCCCTCCCCGCCTACGCCACCGAGGGATCGGCCGGCCTCGACCTGCGCGCCGACGCGCCGGTCACTCTCGCCCCGGGCGAGCGCGCCCTCGTCCCCACGGGCATTTCCCTCGCCATTCCCCCGGGATTCGAGGGCCAGGTGCGGCCCCGCTCCGGGCTGGCCCTGCGCCAGGGCCTGACCTGCCTGAACAGCCCGGGGACGGTGGACAGCGACTACCGGGGCGAGGTGGGGGTGATCCTCGTCAACCTGGGGAAGGAGCCGGCGGCGGTGCGGCGCGGCGATCGGATCGCCCAGCTGATCGTAGCGCGGGTGGAGCGCGCCGAGCTGGCGGAGCGCGACTCCCTCCCCGGCACCGGCCGCGGCGAAGGCGGCTTCGGGCATACGGGGCACATCTGAGATGCTGACCCTGGCCGACATCGTCGACTGGCGCTCGCGCAACCCCGCTCCCGGGCCGCGCGGGCACCCGCTGCTGGGCAGCCTGCCCACGGTGCGCCGGGATCCGCTGCGCCTCTTCCTCCAGGCCTTCCGCGAGTACGGCGAGGTGGTGCGCTTCCATTTCGGCCCCATGGTGGCGCACCTGGTCAGCTCCCCGGAGGGCGCGCACCACGTGCTGGCGGAGAACCAGCGCAACTACGGCAAGCAGACGCCGGGCTACAAGAACCTGCGCTACGTGCTGGGCAACGGCCTGCTCACCAGCGAGGGCGAGGTGTGGAGGCGCCAGCGGCGCATCGCCCAGCCCGCCTTCCACCGCCAGCGCATCGCCGGCTTCGGGGCCACCATGGCCCGCGCGGCCGCCGACTGCCTGGCCTCGCTGCAGGCCCGGCGGGGGCAGGAGGTGGACCTGCACCAGGAGATGATGCGCCTCACCCTGCGCATCGTGGGCGAGACGTTGCTCGGCTACGACCCGACCGACGCCGCCGACGAGGTGGGCGCGGCCCTCACCTTCCTTTTGCGCGTGGCCAACGAGCGCACCGCCCGCATCTTCCGTTTCTCCCCTTCCCTGCCCACCCGGGAGAACCTCCGCTTCCGCCGGGCGCTCGCCACCCTGGACAAGGTGGTGCTGCGGATGATCGCCGAGCGGCGCAAGCGCCCCGGCGAGGACCTGCTCTCCATGCTCATCGAGTCCCGCGACGCGGAGACCGGCGAGGCGATGGACGACCGGCAGCTGCGCGACGAGGCGATGACCATCTTCCTCGCCGGGCACGAGACCACCGCCAACGCGCTCACCTTCTCCTTCCTCCTGCTCTCCCGCTATCCGGCCGCCGGGCGCGAGCTGCGCGCGGAGCTGGAAGCGGCCCTGGGCGGGCGCGCCCCCGCCGCCGAGGATCTGCCCCGGCTGGCGCTTCCCAGGAGGATCGTGCAGGAGGCGATGCGGCTCTATCCGCCCGCCTGGATCATCGCCCGCTCCGCCATCGAGGACGACGAGATCGGGGGTTACGGCATTCCCGCCGGCTCGATCGTCTTCATCTGCCCCTACGTGCTGCACCGCCATCCCCGCCTCTGGGAGGATCCCGAGGGGTTCGACCCGGCGCGCTTCGCCGGGGAGCCGCCAAAGAACGCCTATCTCCCCTTCGGCGGTGGCCCGCGCATGTGCATCGGGAACGGCTTCGCCTCCATGGAGGCGGAGCTGGTGCTCGCCACCCTGGGGCAGAAGCTGCGCTTCGACCTGGTTCCCGGGTGCCCGGTGGAGCTGGAGCCCAGCATCACCCTGCGCCCGCGACACGGGCTGCGGATGAAGGTCGTGTAGAGGCTACCGCGAGCGCATTCCGCGGCGCAGCCCCTTCTTCCGCCGGGCCCGCTTCCGCTTCAGCGCCGCCCTCTTCACCTTGCTGCGGTTCTTGATCGATTTTTTCGTGCGGGCCATGGCGCGCTCTCTAGCACAGCTTGCAAGCGGGCGAGCGCTGCTGGTACATGCGTTCAGTGCGCCTGTGCGTGCTGGCCAGCGGAAGCGGCGGCAACTCCCTCTGGGTGGACGCGGGTCCGACGCGCATCCTCATCGACTGCGGCTTGCCCCTGAAGGAAACCGCGCGGCGCTGCCGGCAGGCGGGCCTCGACGTCCGCGACCTCACCGACGTCTTCCTCACCCATGAGCACGCCGACCACTCCCACGCCGCCGGGATCCTCGCCCGCAAGCTGGAGGTCCGGGTGCACGCCACCCGGGGGACCTTCCGCCTCCTGCGCGACCCTCCCCCGCCCGGGCAGCGCTGCGCCGTCCACGCCGGCGTTCCCGTCCGCCTTCCCGGCCTGACCCTCACCCCGCTGGCGCTCCCTCACGACGCCCTGGAGCCCGTGGCCTACGTGGTCGACGACGGGGCTGCCAGGGCGGCCATCGTCACCGACCTGGGCTCGGTGCCCCGGGCGCTGGTCAGGGAATTACAGGATCTGGACGCGCTGGTCCTGGAGATGAACCACGACGTGCGCATGCTCCTCGAGGGCCCCTATCCCTGGTCGCTCAAGCAGCGCATCCGCGGCGGGCACGGCCACCTTTCCAACGACCAGGGGGCGAAGCTCCTGCGCAGCGTGCTCCACCGCGGGCTGCGCCACCTGGTGCTGGCCCACCTCTCGGAGCACAACAACACCGAGCGGCATGCGCGCAAGGCGGCGGAGCAGGTGCTGGAGGACCGGGGGAGCGACACCCGGGTCTGCCTGGGCTCCCCGGTCCGGGCCCTCGATCCGCTGCTGCTGGAGCCGGCTCGCGGCGCCCGCCCCGCCAAGGCGAGGCAGTTGGCGCTGTTCGCCTGAGTGCTGTAGAGACCCGCGCATGATTCCCCGCTACAGCCGCCCGGAGATGGTCGCGCTCTGGACCCCGGAACGGCGCTACCAGGCCTGGCTGCAGGTGGAGCTGGCCGCGGGACGGGCCATGGCCCAGGCGGGCCTGGTGCCTCGCGAGGCCATCGAGGAGTGCGCGGCCAAGGGCGGCACCTTCACGGCGGCCGACGCAGCCCGGATCGACGAGATCGAGAAGATTACCCGCCACGACGTCATCGCCTTCCTCACCTTCATGGAGCAGCGCATCGGGCCGGCCGCGCGGCACCTGCACTTCGGGATGACCTCCTCCGACGTGCTGGACACCAGCCTGGCCATCTTGCTGCGCGACGCCGCCGGCCTGATCCTCGCCGGCATCGACAAGGCGCGCGAGGCGGTGAAGAAGCGGGCGCTGGAGCACAAGCGCACGCCCTGCATCGGCCGCTCGCACGGCGTCCACGCCGAACCCACCACCTTCGGCTGGAAGCTGGCCGTCTGGGTGGACGAGCTGGCCCGGGCGAAGAAGCGCGTGGAGCGGGCCCGGGAAACCATCGCGGTGGGAAAGCTCTCCGGGGCAGTGGGAACCTTCGCCCACCTCACCCCGGCCATCGAGGAAAAGGCGATGGCCTCCCTGGGGCTTGCGCCCGCGCCCGCCTCCACCCAGATCGTCCAGCGCGACCGTCACGCGGAGTACTTCACCGCCCTGGCTCTCGTGGGGACGTCGATCGAGAAGTTCGCGGTGGAGATCCGCCACCTGCAGCGCACCGAGGTGCGCGAGGCGGAGGAGGCCTTCGGCAAGGGGCAGAAAGGCTCCAGCGCCATGCCCCACAAGCGCAACCCCATCCTCTCCGAGAACCTGAGCGGGCTGGCGCGGCTCTTGCGCGGGTATGCGCTCTCCGCCCTGGAGGACGTGCCCCTCTGGCACGAGCGGGACATCAGCCACTCCAGCGTCGAGCGGGTGATCGGCCCGGACGCCACCGTCACCCTGGACTTCATGCTCCACCGCTTCGCCGGGCTGGTGGAGGGCCTGCGCGTCTACCCCGAGCGGATGCGCGAGAACCTGGAGCTGACGCGGGGGCTGGTGTTCTCCCAGCCGGTGCTGCTCAAGCTGATCGACAAGGGGATGGAGCGGCAGGCCGCCTACGAGGTGGTGCAGCGCAACGCCATGAAGGTGTGGGACGAGGACCGCGACTTCCGCTCGCTTCTGGGCTCCGATCCGGAGGTGAAGAAGCTGCTCTCCGCCGCCGAGCTGGCGGAGTGCTTCGACCTCGACCGCGCGCTCCGCCACGTGGACGCCGTCTTCGAGCGCGTGCTCGGCGCCGGGTGATGGCATCGAGATCATGCGGCGCATCTGCGTCTTCGCCGGATCGAACGACGGCGCCCGGCCCTCCTACCTGGCCGCGGCGCGGGAGCTGGGCGCGGAGATCGGCCGGCGCGGGCACGGCATGGTCTACGGCGGCGCCAGCCGGGGGCTGATGGGCGCCTGCGCCGACGCGGCGCTGGCCGCCGGGGCGGAAGTGGCAGGGGTACTCCCGCGGGCGCTGGCCAGCCGCGAGGTAGCGCACGCCGGCCTCACCGAGATGCGCATCGTCTCCTCCCTGCACGAGCGCAAGGCGGTGATGTCCGCCCTCTCCGACGCGGTGGTGGCCCTGCCCGGCGGCTGCGGCACCCTCGACGAGCTCTTCGAGGCCATCACCTGGGGCCAGCTCGGCTTGCACGAGAAGCCCATCGGCCTGTTGGACGCCGACGGCTACTACGAGGGCCTCTTCACCTTCCTCGAGCACATGAACGCGGAGGGCTTCGTCCGCCCGGCCCTGCGCCTTCTCCGCTCGCGCTCCGCGGGCGACCTCCTCGATCGTCTGCTGCAGGCGCCTCCCGCGGCCGTCAGCCCACCCGGACCGCACCCTCGGCCTTAGCCGCTCTCGCGGCGAAGGCGCGAGACTGCGCCTATGCGCTTGCTGCGCGTTCGCGCGAAGGCGCGAACACGCTTGCACCCAGGGGGAGGCGAAGCTCGATCCGCGCCCCGCCCCCTTCCGCGTTCAGGGCCCGCGCGTCGCCGCCGTGCGCCTGCGCCACCCGGCGGGCCAGCGCCAGGCCCAGGCCGAATCCGGCGGCGAGGTTCGGCGCCCCCTCGCCCCGGAAGAATGGCTCGAACACCCTTCCCAGGTCCTGCGGAGGGATCCCCGGGCCGCGGTCGCGCACCGAGATCACCGCATCCTCGCCCTCGCGGGAGGCCGCCACCTGCACCGCGCTGCCGTTGCCGTACTTGCGCGCGTTGTCCAGGAGGTTGTCCAGCGCCCGGGAGAGGAGCGCCTCGTCGGCCTCCACCAGGAGGCCGGGCTCGACGCCGGACTCGATCCGCAGCTCCGGGTCCAGGGCCAGCGCCCGCTGGCGCGCCTTCTCCACCAGGGCCGCCAGGTCGATGCGCACCTTGCGCAAGGGAAGCGCCGCCAGGTCCAGCCGGCTGGCCGTCAGCACGTCGGAGACCAGCCGATCCAGCTCGTCGACCTCCTCCGCGATGGTGGCCAGCCGCCGGCGTACCCCTTCGTCCGGCGCGTCCACCAGCTCCAGGGCCACCTTGATGCGGGCCAAAGGCGTGCGTAGCTCGTGCGAGACGTTGGCCAGGAGCTCCTTCTCCGCCCTCCGCGCGCGCTGGATGCGGTCCGCCATCTCATCGAAGCTGCGGGCCAGCCGCCCCACCTCGTCCTGCAGGTCGCCCAGGCCGCTGCGGCGGGAGAGATCGCCGTGCCCGTACGCCTCCACCACCGCCGTGAGCTTCTCCACCGGCCGGGTGATGGAGCGGGAGAGGGGAAAGACCAGGGCCAGGGAGACGGCCAGCACTCCCAGGAGCAGGATGGCGGCGCGGATGAAGGCCCGGCGCACCGCGCCCTCCGCCAGGGGCACCCGGGCCACCAGCGCCCCTCCCCCGCGCGCCGGGGCCGTGACCAGCGCCGGGCCCACCCAGCCGCCGCCGCGCCGCGCCTGCTCCAGCACCATGGACGTGGGCAGCCCGATGGGCCGGCCGGCGGTCGCCAGCAGCTCGCCGCCGGGACCGATCACCTCCACGTCCATCCCCAGCTCCTCGTTGATCTCCGCCACCGCGCGCTGCAGGGCCGGCGGATCGCCGGGCGGCGGGAGCATCCGCGCCAGGTGCGCGGCCAGGCGCGGGCCGCCCCGGTGCAGGCTGAAGAAGGGCCGCCCGCTGACGAAGGCGATGGCCGAGACCATCGCCACCACCGCCAGGAGCACGCCCAGGAAGGCGAAGTAGAGGCGCAGGTAGAGACGCCGGGAGGGCACTCAGGTCTCTCGCGCGAGCAGGTATCCGGCGCCGCGCACCGTCTTCACGTAGCGCGGGTGCCGGGGATCGGGCTCGATCTTCTGCCGCAGCCGGGAGACGTGCACGTCGATGCTGCGGTCGAAGGCCTCGTCGGCGTGCTCGCCTTTCATCTCCTCCAGGAGCTGGTCGCGGGTGAGCACCCGGCCGGAGTTGCGGGCCAGGGCGCAGAGCAGCCCGTACTCGTGGGCGGTGAGGGTCTGGCGCTGCCCGTCCACCGTCACCTCCCGGGCCGCGAAGTCGATCACCAGGCCCCCGCTCTGGAAGCGGGGCGACTCGCCCGGCTCGGTCCGCCGCAGCACCGCCCGGATGCGCGCCAGCAACTCGCGGGGATTGAAGGGCTTCGCCAGGTAGTCGTCGGCGCCCAGCTCCAGCCCCACGATCTTGTCCGCGTCGTCGCCCCGGGCGGTGACCATGATGATGGGGGTGTTCCAGCGCTCCCGGATGCGGCGGGCGAGCGTCAGCCCGTCCATCCCCGGGAGCATCAGGTCGAGCAGGAGGATGTCGAAGCGGCTCGAGCCCAGGTGCTGGAGCGCCTGGGCCGAGTCCGCCGCGTGGATCGCCTGCACGCCGTGCTGCCCGAGGAACTCCACGAGCAGTCCAGCGAGCTTGCGATCGTCTTCGATCAAGAGCGCCTTGATCAATCACTCTCCGGGGCCGCCGAAGCCTCCCTGCGGACCGTGCTGGTGCTTCTGCTTCATCTGCTGGACGTGCTGCGCCAGCGTCTGCCGCTGCGACGGCGTCAGGGCGTCATGGATGGCCACGACGTCCGGGGCAATCGACTTCACCATCGCCTGCAGCTTCTCCGCGTGCTGCGCGGCCATGTTGGTGATGTCGTCGGCGCTGAGCTGGTCGCCCGTGAGCATCGAGAGCAGCTGCTGGTGCATGTCCTGGCCGGCCTGGCGCTGCGCCTGGAGCTTGCCCACGATGCTCTTCACCGAGGCGTCGATCTTCTCCCGCTGCTGCGGCGTCGCCTGGACCAGGTCCTCCATCTTGGCGACCCGCTGGCTGAGCGCTTGCTGGCTCATGAAATGCCGGCCGTGGGGGCTGTTCGCCCACGCGGCACCCGCCGCGATCACCACGACCAGCGCACCCACTCCGATCAGCATCCTTCTCGTCATCGTCGTCTTCCTCCTTGACGATGGAGTACGGACGGCCCGTTGCGGGTCCGTTGCGGCACTGTTTCCCTCTGTTGCGCTCACAGATATCCCTTGGCGCGCAGGGCCTTTTCGATGCGGGTGCGCGTGTCGCCCACCACCAGCTTCGGGGTCTCGCCGGTCAACGTCTGCACCAGCTCCAGGTACTTGCCCGCGAGCTGCGCGCGCACCTCGTCGGGGATCTGCGGCAGCGGGCCCTCGCCCTGGTAGTTCCGCTCGCGGATCAGCCACTGGCGGAAGAACTCCTTGTCCAGCATCCGCTGGTCCTCGCCCTTGCGGAAGCGCTCCTCGCTGCCCTGGGCGATCCAGTAGCGGCTGGAGTCGGCGGTGTGGATCTCGTCGATCACCCAGAGCTTGCCAGAGGCGTCCAGGCCGAACTCGTACTTGGTGTCCACCAGGATCAGGCCGCGCTCCTTCGCCCAGGACTGCCCCTTGGCGAAGAGGTCCAGGGTCATGCGGGCCATCGCGTCCCACTGCTTCTGCGTCAAGGTGCCCCGCGCCACCAGGGCGGCAGGCGAGATGGGCTCGTCGTGCTTGCCCACCTCCTCCTTGGTGCTGGGGGTGAGGATGGCGCGCTCGAACTCCTGATCCTTCTTCATCTCTGCGGGAAGCTCGATGCCGTAGGCCTTGGCGCCCTTGCCCGCCTGGTAGTCGCGCCAGAGCGAGCCGGTGAGGTAGCCGCGCACCACCATCTCCACCGCCAGCGGTTGCAGCTTGCGCACCACCAGCACGCCCGGGTCGGGGACGTCGAGGATGTGGTTGGGAGCCACGTCCTTGGTCTTCTCGAACCAGAACGTGGTGAGCCGGTTGAGCAGCTCTCCCTTGAAAGGGACGGTGGTGAGGACCCGGTCGAAGGCGCTCAGGCGGTCGGTGGTGATCATCACGATCCGGTCGCCCTTGGAGTAGTTGTCGCGCACCTTGCCCCGGTAGAGCTGGCCCAGGGCGGGGAAGTCCGCCTCGCGGAGGGTGTAGGGGAGCTGCGCCTTGAGGATGTCGTCCATTTGCGGGCCCTCCGGGAGGGCGCAAGATAGCGCATGTGCAGCTCCGATTCGTGCTCCACCGGCCGCGAAGCTCGCAGAACATCGGGGCGGCGGCGCGTGCGCTGGCGAACACCTCGGCCGGCGCCCTCTGGGTGGTCGAGCCCCTGGGCTTCGACCGCGCCCAGGCGGCCAAGCTGGCGGCGGGGGCGGACGAGGTGCTGGAGCGCATGCGGGTGGTGCGCACGCTGGAGGAGGCGCTGGGCGACTGCCTGGATGTGGTGATGACCACGGGACGCCCGGTCCCCGGGGCCCTCTCCGCCGAGGAGGCGGCGCGGCGGCTCCTCTCTTGCCCCGGGGAGTGCGCGCTGGTCTTCGGGGACGAAGTCCGCGGGCTCCCCAACCGGGAGCTGCGGCGGGCGGGGGCGGTGGCGACCATCCCCACCGCGGCCAAGTCGTCGCTCAACCTGGCCCAGGCGGTGATGATCTTCGGCTACGAGATCCTCAAGGCGCGCGGGACCGCGGCCATGGCGGAGACGTCGGCGCAGCCGCTGGCTGACGAGCGGCTCGTGGGCCTCCTGCGGGAGAAGGCGCGGGCGCTGCTGCTCGCCTCGGGCTTCCTCAACCCGCAGCAGCCCGACCTGGTGCTGGAGGAGATCCTTTCGCTCCTGCGCCGCGGACGGCCCACGCGGCGGGAGATCGAGCTGCTGCTGGCGGCGGTGGCCCAGCTGGAGAGGACGCGGATCCGCTAGGTGGCGGGCGTGGCGGGCGGCGCCGCGGCGGGGGCAGGGGCCGCCGGAGCCGCTGCGGGGGCCTCGCCGGCCTTCTTCGGCTGGTGCTCCGCGCAAAGGCCGTGGGCGACCACCTTCTTGTGGCAGTTCTCCTTGCTGCAGGTCTTGTAGCGCGCCTTGGGCAGCTCGCCGTCCTTCCACTTGTCGTAGTGGAAGAAGCAGTAGCCCTTGGCCTGGTAGGCGCGCTTGCAGCCCTCGATCTTGCACTTCGCGCCTTCCTTGCCCTTGGGCTGCGGGGCCTTGGTCTTGCGGCGCTCCTCGGTCTTCGCCATCGGCTGGTGCTCCTGAAAAGGGAGCGGGTTTCTAACCCGTTCCCCACCGCGTTGACAATGGCACGCGCGCTGCAGAACGCCCGGACGGGGGCGCGGAGCGCCTGCCTGCTTTGTCCAGGAGGCGGCAGATGGACGGCAAGGGACCGGTCGGTCTGGTGGTGGTCGGCCTGGGCGGCGCGGGCAGCTCGCTCCTGGCGGGGGTCCTGGCCGCCCGCGCGCACCTGGCCCATCCCTTCGGCAGCCTGGTGGAGGGGGGCGGCACGGGGCGTTGCCCGTCGTCCGGGTTCACGCCCCTGCGCCAGCAGGCCCCGTTCGCCGAACTGGGCGACTTCGCCCTGGGCGCTTTCGAGCTGCGCGAGGACGATGCGTATCGCGCCGGCCTGCGCGCCGGCCTCGTGAGCCGTTCCATCCTCGAGGAGCTGCGGCCGGAGCTGCGGCGGATCCGGGCCATCAACGGGGCGCGGCAGGCCCCAACCCGCCGGCACCTGGCGGACGCGCTGGCGGAGGATCTGCGCGGCTTTCTGACGCATCATCATTGCTCGCGGGGCGTGGTGGTGTGCACGCTGCCGGGGCCGCAAGCTCCTCCTCCCAACACCGCCTTCGCGGCGGAAGACGTGCGCACGGCGCTGGAGGAAGGCGCCGACTGGGTCTCTCCCGCAGTGGTCTACGCTGCCGCCGCTGCGGAGGCGGGCTGCGCCTTCGTCGCCGCGGGGCACGATGCGGCGGTCTGCAGTCCCGGCCTCTCCGCCCTCTTCGAGGAGAAGGCGCTCCCCTTGGCCGGCGCGGGCCTTCTGGGCCCCGATGCTCTCTTGCGGGAGGCGCTGGCCCAGGTGCTCGCGGCCGAGGCGATGCCTCTGGCGGGCGCCGCGTCGCTCTCCACCCGCGCCCTGGAGCGCGGAGTGCGCCTCTGGGGCGGCCCGGACCGGACTTCGGAGATGGGCCTCGGCTCGGGGTTCGGAGGAGGCGTGTTCGAGGTGTCCCTCGAGTTGCGCGGCCAGGTGGCACTCTACCTGGCGGCCCGCGCCCTGGACGCGGCGCTGCTGGTCGATCTGGCCGGCCGCGCCGGCCGGTCCGGCGCGCAGGATTGGATGGAAGGCCTCTTCACTTCTCGCCTGGGCTCGCGGGCGCCTCGCGAGGCGGCGTCAATGTCGCTTTTGCAACGGCGGGAGCGGATGGTCGCGGAGCTACCAGTGTTGGCCCGGGCGGCTTTGGAGCGCGAAGCAGCCTAGGTCATGCAGTGGGAACTCCCGTTCCCTCGAGGATGTACAAGCGCTCCAGGGATGGGGACACCATTCACCGGGCACAGCTTCTTCGCGGCGGTATGGCTCTATCGGGGAATGGTGTCCCCGTAGATCAGGCTCCCGGCGACCTGTCGTGCAGGCATGCCGTTTGCTCCATGCTCCCTCAGGGGCTCGGCGTCGCGGGGCGTGGCGCTGAACTTCCCCGGGGCGCGGGCGGCTGGGGGGCAGCCCGCGCCCCGCAGTATTCCGGCCCGTCGAGCCCACTCTTGCCTTGCATCCGATCGGCAATGGGCTGGAACGGCCCGGCCGGAGGGGATCACCTCACCTTCACGATGTCCGGCAGTGCCCACGTCCTCTCGATGTACGGCTCGAGCGGCGCGCAGAGCCGGAACCATGCGAACCATGCCCTGCCGGCACGGTCGGGATCCAGTTGTTCTCGAAGCCGCGCGGCGCCTTCGGGCCGAAGAAGAGATCCACCGAGCCGTCGGCGTTCGTCACGAGCCCCGGCTGGCGTGGGTTGCGGTCCGCGATCTGCTGCTCGTTCTCGGCCCGCGTCAAGAAGATCGCCTCGTAGAATTGCGGCCCGCGCCTGGACGCACGCCGTGAGCCAGCAAGAAAGCGCTGAAGGTGAAGGAGGGCATTTCAACCACCCGAAAGCGCGATGTCGCTCTCACGCACGCGCGCAGATCTCGCGGCGGCCGCGCCCTTCGCGCACGAAGTGCGGTTGGCGCCTCGCGGTACAGAGCGAGAAGGCGCGGCAGAGGTGTTGCACGACTTTGCGCATCATGACCCTCGCGCGCGAACAGATGTCGGCGGCCGATGCGGCCTGGCTGCAGATGGACGCGCCGGAAAACCGGATGATCATCACCTCGCTCATGGAGTACGAGGGGCGCATCGAGCCGGCGAAGCTTGAGCTCCATCTCCAGAAGCTGGCCGGGTCCCCCCGCTTCCGCCGCCGCGTGGTGCTGCCGCTCACGCCCATCCTGCTCCCTTCCTGGGAGGACGACCCGCGGTTCGACTTGCACGCGCACATCCACCACGTCGGCCTGCCGCCGCCCGGCAGCGACGAGGACCTGCAGCGATTCGTCGGCGAGCGCATGAGCACCGGGCTCAGCTTCGAAAAACCTCTCTGGGAGATCGACGTCATCGACAGGCCGGGAAGCGGGACCGCGATCCTGCTGCGCGTCCATCACTGCGTCGGCGACGGAGTGGCGCTGATCAAGCTCTTGCTCAGCCTCGCCGAGGAGTCCGTGGCTGCGCCGCGGGCGGTGGGCAGGGCACCGGAGCCGCCGCGCGGGCCGATCGCCTGGGTCGGCGAACAGCTTTCGCGCGCGAAGACGTTCGTGGAGCTGCTCGCGCTCCCGCCCGATCCGCACACGTTCCGCACCGGCCTCGGGCTGGTGAAGCGCGCGGCCTGGTCGGCGCCGATTCGCCTGGCGGCGATCGAGGAGCTCGCCCACCGCGAAAAAGCGACGGTCAACGACGTGCTCATGGCCGCCCTGGCCGGATCGCTCCGCTCGGCGCTCGAGCGCACTGGAGCTCTTCCCTCCCGCGAAGTGCGCGCCCTGGTCCCGCTCTACCTGCGCGGCCGCGCCGACGCGGGCAACAACTTCGGGTTGGTCTACGTGACGCTGCCCGTCGGCGAATCGACGCGCGAGGGGCGGATCTGCGCGCTGAAGCAGCGGATGGCGGCCGTGAAGGCCACCCCCACCGGGCCGGTGGCGTTCGAAATCCTGCGCGCGTTCGGCGTGGCGGGCGCGGCGATCGAGCGTCTCGGCGTCGGCATCTTCACCTCGAAGGCGTCGATCATGGTCACCAACGTGCCGGGGCCGAAGGCGCGCGTCCGCATCGCGGGGCAGCCTCTGCAGAGCATGATGACCTGGGCGCCGACCTCGGGCCGCCTCGCGCTCAGCGCCACGCTGATCAGCTACGCCGGCGAGCTGCGCATCGGGGTCGCGGGAGACGCGCACCTGGCCGTCGATCCCGCGGAGCTGGTGAAGGGATTCGAGCAAGAGCTTGCCGCCGAGGCACCCGAAGCGGTCGCGGCGGTGCATTAGAGGCCGCATCGCAAGAGCCGGGTCGTCGACGCAGCGGGGCCGCTCGAGGTCAGGCCACAGGAACGTGCCGGGCCCGCAGTCTTCCCAACTGCTCCCGGCAGTACGCCAGGTGGCTCTCCGAGAGGACGAAGAAGCGCTCGAAGCGGGCGCGCGAGCGCATGTCGACGCTGCGGTTGAGGCGGTCGAAGACGACGTCGAGCTCCGAGCCCTCGATGCGCTCGACGATCTCCAGGGCCCGGGCCAACGAGATGCCCCGACCAACCTCGTTCTCGAAGCCGGCGAGCAGGGCGTCGAGGGCCTCCACCGAGGCCAGGTGCAGGTCCTTCGACTCCGCCCAGAAGCGGCCCCGCCGGATCTCGCGGCGCACGCGGGAGAGGACGATGGCGTGGCCCTCCTCCTGCCGCGAAAGGGTGGCGAAGAACTTCGCCGCATCCGCGAGACCGGCGAACTGCTGCGAGAGCCGGCCGTAGAGATCGCGGGCCCGGCGCTCGAAGCCAATGAACCGGCGCGTCGTCCGCAAGAGGTCGAGCTCTTCCATCTCGCTGCGCGACTCCTCCTCGGCGCAGCGGGTGACGATGTCGAGGAAGGTTTCGCCGCGGGCGGCGAACAGGGCACGGACGAGCACCTTCAGCCCGAAACCCTCGAGGATGACGATGGGGTGCGCGAGCACCACATTCCTGGTGACGACGCCCTGCATCCGCTCCCTCGGCGACCGCTCGCCGTCCCGGATTGTCAGTATCAGGGGAATCTCGCGGTCTGACGTGAGGCAAGAAGCCGCATCGGGGCGCGCTTGCTCGAAGCGAAGGCTCCGGCACGCGATCGCTGAAGGAGCTGAGACTTCAGAGGTGATCGAGATCAGGTCCGGAGAGTGGAAGAACCGGGCCGTTGCGGTTGGTGGTCGCCGGCCATCTTCACCGGCTCAACGGGGCGAATGCGCCGGCCGGGTTGGGCCCGATTTCAGTGAACCTCCTGCAGCATCGAAATGCGGTGGGTGTTTTGCTCGCCGGCGTTGACTTCTGCGATCCACTCAAGATACGGTATTCGCGATCCGGGAGGTGCCTTGGCGGAGCGCGATCGCGACGCGAAAGCCCTGCAGCCCAGCGCGGCTGACCTGTTGCGCGCCGCGTTGGACAAGATCGTCTTCTTCGAGTGGCGCGTCTCCGAGCTTGCGGGCGAGGTGGCGGCGGCCCAGAGCCGCTGCGCGGCCGCGGAAAGGGCCCGGGCCGAGGCCGAGGAGGAGGCGCGCGCCGCCGCTTCCCAGGCGAAGAGCGCCCGGATGCAGTGCGCAGAGCTGCAGGCCGAACAGGCGCGAATCTCCACCCTGCTGGCCAACCCGGCGCAGGGCCGGGCCGCGGCGGACTCGGCGGCGCTGGAAGGCGAGCGGCGGCGCTCGGCGTCGCTGCTGGCCGAGCTGGACGCGGCCCGCAACGAGCTGGCCCGCTCGCGCGCGGAGCGGGAGCGCTGGCTGAGCGAGATGATCGCCCAGGCCCGCACCGGGGAGGAGGCCCCCGCCGCCCTGGCCCAGTTCATCAGCGAGCTGCGGGGCGAAGTGATCGCCCTGCGCGACCACCGCAAGCAGTGCGAGGCGCTGCTGGCGGGCGCCGGCATCGCCGCTCCGCCGTTCGAGCCTCTCGAGCCTCCCCCGCCGCCCCCGAAGGCGGCCGAGCCGGTCCAGGAGGGACGGAGGATGTGGGCCGAGGGGCGGCTCTCCGGCGCCACTCCGACGCCCGACCTCGCCCCCGCGCCGCCCGCGCCGGCTCCCCGGCTCTCCGTCGCGGCCGACCCGGACGCTTCCGCCGCCTCCCGTGCCCTGGCCGACCAGTGCCTGCGCAGCCTCGCCAGCCCCGACTCCGCCCGCCGGGAGCAGGCCGCCCGGCACCTGGCCGCCGCGCCCATGGCCGCGGCCGCCCCCGCGCTCGCCTCCGCCCTTTCGGGCGAGACCGACGCGAAGGCCCGCGCCCAGCTCGTGCGCGCCCTGGCCTGTTGCGGTGGGGAGACCGCGGGGGAGATCGTCGCGCGGATGCAGGGCGAGGGGGAGCCGCCGCTGGTCCGGTTGGCGGCACTGGACGCCCTCTGCGCACTGCCGCGGAGGGCCCGGCTCGCCGTGGAGACGGCGTCCCGCGATCCGGCCGCCGCCGTCCGCCGGCGGGCCGCGGCGCTGGCGGTGGCCGAGGGATTCGACGACCTGGCCGCGCGGCTGGCCGCGGACGAGGACAAGAGCGTGCGCGGCGTTTTCGCCGCCGCCCGATCGGAGGCGCCGCCTTCGCCCGCCCCCGCTCCGGAGGCGGAGCCGGTGGCCGAGGATCGGCCGGCTCCTCTTCCCTCCCGGCCCCGCGACCCGGTGCGGGCGGCGCTGCAGCGGCTGGTGCTGGAAGGAGGCTCGCGTTGAAGGAGCAGATCCGCTACTCGGGCCGTCGCTTCGCCGAAGTGCTGGGCCTCTCCGTCCGCGAGCTGGCGGAAGCGGAGGAGCGGGGGCTGGTCCATTCCAGCGTCACCCCGGAGGGCCCGGCGTCGAAGGTGCTCTACTCCCTGGAAGACCTGGCCGCGGCCCGCGCCGCCCTCAACCGCGTCCCGCCCCGCAGGCCCATGCGGCGGCAGCTCTTCCTCAACTTCAAGGGCGGCACGGGGAAGACCTCCGTCTCCACCAGCTACGCCTTCCGCCTGGCGGAGATGGGGCACCGGGTGCTGGTGATCGACCTCGACTCCCAGGGCCACGCCAGCAAGTGCCTGGGCGTCACTGGCGAGGAGGCGGAGAAGACGCTCTTCGACGCCATCATCAAGAAGACCTCGCTGGAGACGGTGCTGCTCAAGACGGGGATGCCGGGGCTGGACCTGGTGCCCTCGAACCTCACCATGAGCACCATCGATCTCTCCCTCATGCCCCTGGCCGCGCGCGAGTTCCGCTTGCGCAACGTGCTCAAGGAGGTGGAGGGGGCCTACGACTACGCCATCCTCGACGCGCCACCCTCCTTCGGGCTGCTCAACCTGAACGCGCTGATGGCGGCGCACGACCTCTTCGTGCCCGTGCTCCCCGACTTCCTCTCCTTCCACGGGCTCAAGCTCCTCTTCGAGACCGTGCAGGGGCTGGAGGAGGACCTGGAGCACGTGCTGGACCACATCTTCATCGTCATCAACGCCTACAACGCCACCTACAAGATCGCCAAGGAGGCCAAGGAGGCGCTGGAGAAGCACTACCCGGAGTTCCTCCTCAAGCAGGTGATCCGGCAGTGCACCAAGTTCGCCCAGGCCAGTAGCGAAGGCATCCCCATCTTCGCCTACGATGCGGAGAGCAAGGGCGCGCAGGACATCCAGGCGGTGCTCGACGAGGTGCAGGCGCGCATCGGCGCGCCGGTGCGCCTGAAGGCGGTGGAGAGCGCATGAAGCGCGGATTCGAGGAGAACGTCCCGAAAGTCCGTCCGCGCGTGCGGCTGGGCCGCGCCCTGGACGAGCAGGTGGCCGAGGCGCAGCAACTGGCGGCGGAGGAGTCGGCGGGGCCGGCGGAAGCCCCCCTCGCCCCGCTGGCGGCGGTTCCCGAGCCCACGCCCGTTCCCACGCCCCAGCCCAAGGCGCTGCGCGAGGTGACCCCGCCGCCGCCCGTCGTCGAGCGCGCGCCCGCGGCGCCGGAGCCCGTTCTCCCCAGGCGGACCGCCCGCCGCGCCGCCAGCCCCTCGGTGAGCGAGGTCACCGACCTGGCCCGGGCGCTCACCGGCGACCTGACCCGGGCGGCGGAAACCAACGCCCACCTCAAGGCCGACCTGGACGCGGCGGTCACCGCCTTGCGCCGCGCCGCCGACGAGTCGCGAGAGCAGCGCGCCGAGGCGGTGCGTCTGGCGGCGGATCTGGAGTCGCGGGCCTCGCAGGTGCGGGCCCTGCGCGGGGATTGCGAGCTGCTCGAGGCCGAGCGCGACGGCGCACTCTCCCAGGTGGCCCGGCTCTCCCGCGAGATGCGCGAGGAGAAGGCGCGCTCGCTGGCTTCCTCCGAGGAACTGCGCAAGGCGCAAGCCGAGACGGCGATGGCCCGGGAAGCCCTGGACCGGCTCGCCGCCGAGCTTCGCGAGCGGGTCGACGAGCGCGACGCGGCGCGCGCCGACTTGCTCGCTTCCCGCGCGGAGCGCGATCGCCTGGCCGAAGAGCTGCTGGCCGCCCACCAGGAAGCGGAGAGCGCGGCGCAGAACCGGACGGCGCTGGAGGAGATCCACAAGGCGCTGGCGGAGGCGCGAACGCGGGTGGGCACCATCAAGTAGGGGGCAGCGCTCCCCAGATCAAGATCCGCGGGTAGGCGAAGAAGAACGGCTCCTCGTCCTCCAGCTGCGGAATGAGCAACTGGCGATAGCGCGCCAAGAACCTCTCCCAATCCGCCGGCGAGAGACGCTTCTGGTACTCCGTCAACAACGTCCCCCGCACCCACTCGATCACGTCCTCGCGGGAATCGAGCAGGTGCCCGTAGACGCAGACCCTGACCGTCTGCCGCACGTACCCGAGCTTGTGCAGCCAGGCGGCATACCGCACAGGCTCCGCCAGCAGCGGGCGCCGCTCGAATCCGCCCAGCAAGGCGCGGAATTCCGGCGTCCGCGCCAGCTCGTACGCCGTCTGGTGGGGGAGCAGGTCATCGGTGTACGGCATCTGCACCGCGATCTGCCCGCCCGGCGCCAGCGCTGCCGTCAGCCGGCCGAAGAGCGCGTAGTGGTCCGGCACCCAGTGGAACGCGGCGTTGCTGAAGATCAGGTCGAGCTTCTCCGCGGGCGCGAACCGCTCGATCTCCCCCCGCTCGAACCGCAGCCCCGGCGCCTGCGGCGCCCGCTCGAGCATCGCGGCGCTGGCGTCGAGACCCAGGGTGGAGCGGGCCTGCAGCTTCTGGTGGAGCTGCGCGGTCAGCTCGCCGGTGCCGCAGCCCAGGTCCGCGATCGACATCCCGGGCCGCGCCTCCACCAGGCCGGCCAGGTCCCAGAAGGGACGGGCCCGCTCGTCGCGGAATCGCTCGTACTGCGCGGGATTCCAGACGTCCGCCACGGGCCCAGCGTACTACGCGCGGAGGGCCGGGGTCCGCTCCAGCTCCCCGGCGAGGAAGGAGATGGCCCGCCGCTCGCCGTAGAAGCGGGGCCGGAAGATCGGGCCCTCGACGAAGCCCAGATGTCCGCCCTTCTCCTGAAGCTCCAGCGTCAAGGCGGGATTGGTGGACTTGGGAAAGCTGCTGGCGGGGATGAAGGGGTCGTCGGCGGCGGAGAGCAGGAGCAGGGGAACCCGGACCGCATCGACGTGAGGGCCGCTCGAGCTGCGTGCGTAGTAGTCCAGGGCGCCGGAGAACCCGTGCACCGGGCCAGTGAGGGCGTCGTCGAACTCCAGCAGGGTGCGCGCCGCCCGCACGCGGGAGGCGTCCGCGGCGGCGGGAAAGAGGGCCAGCTTCTCCAGTGCCTTTTGCTTGAGGCTGCGGAGGAAGCGGGTGCGGTAGACCCAGGGCCAGAAGCCTTTGCCGTCGAGCGTGCGGGCACAGAGCTCCAGGTCGAAGGGGACGCAGAGCGCCGCCGCCGCCTTCACCTCGGGGGGAACCTTCTCGCCCTGCTCGCCCAGCCATTTCACCAGCACGTTTCCGCCCAGGGAGAAGCCGGCGATGACGACGCGGTCGGCCTCGCCGCGGGCGCGCCGCACCAGCTCGTCCAGATCGCCCGTATCGCCGGAATGGTAGGAGCGCGCCAGCCGGTTCATCTCCCCCGAGCAGCCGCGAAAGTTCAGGACCATCGCCCGCCAGCCCCGCGCCCGCGCCTCGGCGACCACGCCGCGGACGTAGTGCGCCGAGCTGTCGCCTTCCAGGCCGTGGAGCGCGAGCAGGAGCGGAGCGTCGCGCGGACCGGCCATGCGATCCACGTCGACGAAGTCGCCGTCGGACAGCTCCCAGCGCTCGCGCGCCATCCGGATGCGCGGCCCCCAGCGCAGCAAGGGGCCGAAGATGGTCATGAGATGCGGCCCGAAGAGCCAGCGCGCCGGCCGGTA
>DATKAG010000250.1:0-4294 GCA_035498355.1 Myxococcales bacterium
TGTGTCCACCAGGTCGCCTACATCGACGGCTGGCGCGATCCCCAGACCCTGAACCTGCCGCCGCGTCCCGCCGGCGAACCCGAGGGCCTGGTGCAGATCGAGTAAGACCTGATTTCACCGCCGAGAGCGCAGAGAAAAACCAACTCACCACAGCGACACGGAGGCACAGAGAGGACTGTGCGTCCGTCATCCTTCGCCAAGCGAAGCCGAGCGGAGGATCTGACGACATCGCTTGTCGATAGCGTTGCAGCCCGGCTCCAGTCCCGGAGGGACGGCATCCGTTAGCCCAGCGCTTGAGCGCTGGGTGGCCTGGCGAAGAACCTCTGAGTCCCGTAGGGACGACACCTAGCCCTCCCGCTCGTGCCCAGCCTGCTTGAGCGCCGCCAAGGCCGCCTCCAGCGACTCTTCCGGCACCAGCACGTGATCGGTGTCGAAGGTGGAAACCACGAACACCGGCACGCCTGCCTGGGCCAGCGGCGCCACGAAGGAACTCACCACCCCGGTTTCGCTGAAGGCGAAGGGCCCATGGAGCTGGAGCAGTGCGAACCTCCCCGAGGACTTCACGCCCGCCGGCACCTGCTCTGCCGCGCACGCGATGGAGAGTTCTTCCTGGGTGCGCGTGAGCGAGAAGAAGCTCCCGCGGGCGGCCCACTCCGGCACCCCGGCATCCGGCTCCAGCCGGCAGACGACGAAGCCGGTCCCGGCCACCGAGAAGCGCAGCTTCTTCACTTTGCGTCTTTCGCGGCCGCCGCGTCCGCTTGCGCCAGCATCTGGTCCAGATCGCGCCGCGAGAAGTAGCGTCCGGCCGCGACCACGCCCGCGATCCTGTCCAGGTTGCCGATATCGTCCAGGGGGTTAGCGTCGAGCAGCACCAGGTCGGCTTGCTTGCCGGCCTCCACCCGCCCCATCTCTCCCTCCTTGCCCAGGAAGCGGACGGGGCCGAGCGTGACCGCCTGCAGCGCCTGGAGAGGGGTCAGCCCGGCCTCCACCAGAAGCTGCAGCTCGCGGTGCAAGCCGACGCCGGAAGCGGCTCCCCCGGGCGGATCCATGCCCACCAGCCAGCTCGCCTCCGGCCGGCGGCGCAGCGAATCCACCGCCGCCCGCGCCTCCTGGAGATCGTGGACGACGATGACGGGAGCCTCCGCCGCCGCCACGATGCGCGGCCCGGCTACCTCGCCGCGCTCGACCTCCCGCCTCAGCGCCTTCAGGGCGGGAAGCTCGCCCTCCGGGTCGCGCACTGCGGTCACGCCCTGGGCCAGCAGCCGCGGCAGGACCACGCTGCGGACGCGCTCGCCATCGGCCCCGGCCATCAGGCGAAGGCTCATGTCCCAAAGCCCGGGGATGAGGTACTTGCCCTCGCCGTTGACGATGGCGATCTCCGGGCTCTCCTGGATGAGGGCGCGCTTGGCGATGGCGGTGATCTTCCCCTTCTTGATCACCACCGCCAGGCGCGGCTGGATCGTGCCCGTGTCCACGTCCACGATGTTGACGTTGGTGATGACGATGATCTTCTGCGGGGAGCGGGCGTGCGCCGCCGGGAGCGCGCCCGCGCCCAGCAGCAGGATCAGGAGCATCCGGAGGGGGAAGGATCTGCGCACTCGGGTCTCCAGGCCGGTTCGGGAACTCTACTTCAGGTCAGGCGCCCTAAGCAATCAGCGCCAGGAAGGCCCGCTTCCGCTCCTCCGGCAGGAAGGAGGCGCGGAAGGAATTGCGGGCGAGGGTGCGCAGCTCGTCGTCGGAGAAGCCGAAGCCTTCCTGGGCCAGGGCGTACTCGCGCGCCAGGGAGGTGCGGAACATGGCGGGATCGTCGGAGTTCAGCGTGACCAGCAGACCCTGGTCGAAGTAGGAGCGCAGGGGATGCTGCTCCAGCGCCCGGCAGCAGCCGGTGCGCAGGTTGCTGGTGGGACAGATCTCCAGCGGTACCTGCTGGCGGCGGAGGCGCGCCAGCAGCTCGCGGTCGTGCCAGGCATTGAGCCCGTGGCCGATGCGCTCGGCGCCCAAGGCGTCCAGGGCGCCCAGCACCGACTCCGGCCCCGCGCTCTCGCCGGCGTGGGCGGTCAGGCGCAGTCCCGCCTCCCGCGCCCGCAGGTAGACCTCGCGGAAGATCTCGGGCGCCGCGCGCTGCTCATCGCCGCCGATGCCGATGCCCGCGACGTTGCGCTCGCGGTAGCGCAGGGCCTGGTCGAGCACGCGCTCCGCCGCCTGCGGACCGAAGTGGCGCACCGCGTCGAAGATCCACAGCAGCGAGACCCCGAAGTCCTTCGCCCCGCGCGCCCGCCCGCGCTCCAGCCCTTCGAAGATGGGCGCGAAGTCCAGCCCGCGCCACTGCACCACGCCCACCGAGATGTAGACCTCGGCGTGCACCACGTTCTCCGCCTTCAGCCGCTCCATCAGGCGGTAGGTGATGAGCTCATAGTCTTCCGGGGTGCGCAAGTAGTCGGTGACCGTCTTGAAGGCCATGAGGAAGCCGGCGAAGTCGGGATAGCGGTAGAGGGCCTCGACGTCGGCGGGGCGCAGGCGGCCGCCGTGGCGCGCGCTCAGTTCCAGCAGCGTGGCCGGCTCCACCGCGCCCTCCAGGTGCAGGTGCAGCTCTGCCTTGGGCAGGGCGAGGATGAAGGCGCTGGGCTGGAGCTCCGAAGCGTCGCGCACGAGGGTCTGGTCGCTGCCGGGCATGCCTGACTACTGACTCCTGACCGCTGACGCCTGGCCTTTGGCGAACTCGCTGCGGTGCCGGCTGTAGAAGAAGTAGATGCACAGCCCGATGATCAGCCATCCGAAGAAGCGCGCCCAGGTGATGACCAGCAGCCCGCTCATCAGGGCGACGCACAGCACCACCGAGATGATGGGGAACAGGGGCACGAAGGGAACCTTGAATCCGCGCGGGCGGCCGGGCTGGGTGCGGCGCAGCACCAGCACTCCCAGCGAGACCAGAACGAAGGCGAAGAGGGTGCCGATGTTGGAGAGGTCGGCGGCCTCGCCGATGTCCACGATGCCGGCGGGGATGCCCACCAGCGCGCCCGCGATCCAGGTGGACCAGTGCGGCGTGCGGAAGCGCTTGTGCAGGGCGGAGAACAGTCCGGGCAGCAGGCGGTCGCGGGACATGGCGAACCAGATGCGCGTCTGCCCGTACTGGAAGACCAGCAGCGAGGAGATCATCCCCATGAGCGCGCCGATCACGATGACCGCCTGCCACAGCGGCTTGGCCCCCAGGGTGTGCAGGGCGTAGGCCACGGGAGCGTCCTTGGCGGGGCTCACCCCGAAGGTGTCGTAGCGCATCATGCCCAGCAGCACCAGCGCCACTCCCACGTAGAGGATGGTGCAGATGATGAGCGAAGCGATGATGCCGAAGGGAATGTCCTTCTGCGGGTTCTTCGACTCCTCCGCCGCCGTGGAGACGGAATCGAAGCCGATGTAAGTGAAGAAGATGATGGCGCCGCCGGAGAGGATCCCGGGGAAGCCGCTGGGGGAGAAGGGATGCCAGTTGGCGGGGCGGACCAGCATCCCGCCCACCACCAGGAAGATCAGGATGGCGCCCATCTTGATGGCCACCATCACGTTGTTGGCCTCGGCCGACTCGCGCACCCCGCGCACCAGCAGTACCGTCAGGATGAAGACGATGAGGAAGGCGGGAACGTTGAAGTAGGAGCCGGTCCAGCCCCCGGAATAGACCGGCGAAGCCCATTTCTCCGGGATGTGCAGGCCGAAGGCGTCCAGTTGCGCGCTGATGTAGCCGCCGAAGCCCACCGCCACCGCCACGTTGGAGACGGCGTACTCCAGGATCAGGTCCCAGCCGATGATCCAGGCGATCAGTTCGCCCAGGGTGGCGTAGGTGTAGGTGTAGGCGGAGCCGGCGATGGGGATCATGGAGGCCAGCTCGGCGTAGCACAGCCCGGCGAAGCTGCAGGCCACCGCCACCAGGATGAAGCTGATGGCGATGGCGGGCCCCGCCGGCGGCCGCCCGATCATGAGGGTGCCGCTCAGCGAGCCGTGGCGGATGAGGTGGGTGAACAGGTCGGCGACCTGGGCGTGCCAGATGGAGAGTGCGGAGTGCTCGCCCGCGGCCGCCGTCCCGGTGAGTACGAAGATGCCGGAGCCGATGATGGCGCCGATGCCCAGCGCGGTCAGGCTCCACGGCCCCAGCGTCTTCTTCAGCCGGTGCTCGGGCTCCTCCGATTCGGAGATCAGCTTGTCGATGGACTTGGTGGCGAGAAGTTGGCTCGGCAAGGTAGTACCGAGTACCGAGTACCGAGTACCGACACCGAGTCACCTACAGGATGTTGTGAACTCGGTACTC
>DATKAG010000251.1:0-7430 GCA_035498355.1 Myxococcales bacterium
CAATCCTGGGCCAGCCCATCCATGTACTGGTCGATCCGCTCGCGGAACTGATCCGCCGCGTCGACGAACTGCACCCCCACCCCCGGCTGCTTCCCGCCCACCGCCTGCTGTCTGTGAACCACGATGGCGTTGGTGCTCACCGGCGCCGGATCGCCTGGAAGCTGCATCTCCACCTGCACCTGGGTGTCGAGCGGGGGCGGGTCGTCGGTCTGGATGAACATCCCGCCCCGGCTGATGTTGGTGGCGTGCTCGATGACGAAGTCGCGCGCGGTGCGGAAGCGCACCTCCAGCTTCACCTGGTGGCGGGGAAAGCCGCGCAGGTTGCTGCCGTCGCCCAGGTCGCGGTCGGAGAGCAGGTGGGAGATGCGCATGCGCGCCTGGGGATCGACCACGATGAAGTCGGCCCAGAACCCCGCCTCGCCCGGGGCGCCCGCCTTGGCCCGGGCCACCCGCCCGATGGCCACCTCGGGCACCGGGATGTTGGGCAGGTACAGCGCCATGGAGACGCGCGCACCCACCTGCGGCGGCGTCAGCGCGCGAACGGAAATGCCCAAAGCGCTCAGCTCCCGCGAGGTGGTCTGCACCGCGACTCCCTCCGACACGTACCGCACGGGGAAGACGAAGTTCGCGGAAGGCATCCGGGAGGGACCTTCAAGGGCCGTGCCTGAAACCGGCCCCCTGCTTCCGCGCGCTTACAGCCTGACCGGACCTTTGCCCGGGCCAGATCCCGGGCCGGGGGGCCAGGAATCCAGCCCCGCTACAGAACGTTCGAGGCCAGCTCGGCCAGGGCCGAGCGCTCGCCCTTGGTGAGGGTGATGTGCCCGGCCAGGCGCTCGTGCTTGAACTTGTTCACCACGTGCACCAGGCCGTTGCTGGTGGAGTCCACGTAGGGGTTGTCGATCTGGTAGGGATCGCCGGTGAGGACGATCTTGGTGTTGTCGCCCACCCGGGTGATGATCGTCTTCACCTCGTGGGGCGTGAGGTTCTGCGCCTCGTCCACCACGATGTACTGGTTGGGGATGCTGCGCCCGCGGATGTAGGTGAGCGGCTCGATGGCCACCAGCCCCAGGTCGATCAGCTCCCGGTAGCTGCGCCCCGCCTTCTTGTCGGCGCGGGAGAGCCCCATGAGGAACTCGACGTTGTCGTAGATGGGCTGCATCCAGGGATTGAGCTTCTCCTCCACCGTCCCGGGGAGGAAACCGATGTCCTTGCCCAAAGGGAACACCGGCCGGCTCACCAGCATCTTCTGGTAGACCTGCTCCTCCATCGTCTTCTGCAGGCCGGCGGCGATGGCCAGAAGCGTCTTGCCCGTGCCCGCCTTGCCCACGATGGTGACCAGCTTGATCTCGTCGTTGAGCAAGAGGTCGAGGGCGAAGCTCTGCTCCTTGTTGCGCGGCCGCAGCCCCCAGGCGCCCTCCTTGAGCGACTTGAGCAAGGGGACGAAGCGCGCCTTCTGCGCGTTGTACTTGGAGAGCGCGGTGTGGTTGGGGGCGTGCCGGTCCTTGAGCAGGGCGAACTCGTTGGGATAGACGCCGTTGATCCCCTCGGGCAGCGCCAGCTCGCCATGGGCGTAGAAGGCGTCGATGTCGCCCTTGCCCACCTCCAGCTCGCGCACCCCCATGTAGACCTCGGGGTTCTCGATCTTGTCGTTCTCGTAGTCCTCGGTCACCAGCCCCAGCGCGTCGGCGCGGATGCGCAGGTTGATGTCCTTGGTGACGAACACGCAACGCAGATTCGGCTCCCGCTCCTTCACGTCCATGGCCAGGGCGAGGATGCGGTTGTCGGCGACGTGCTGGTTCATCAGCTCCCGGGGCAGCTCGCGCTGGGTGAAGAGCACCCGCAGGGTGCCCCCGCTCTCCAGCGGCACCCCCTCGGTGAGGCTGCCGTTCTCTTCCCGGAACGCATCCAGGTCGCGGGAGACCTGGCGGGCGTTGCGTCCCAGCTCGGAGAGATCGCGCTTGAACTTGTCGATCTCCTCCACCACGTAGATGGGGATGATGACGTTGTTGTCCTTGAACTGGAAGAGAGCGCGCGGGTCGTGGAGCAGGACGTTGGTGTCGAGGACGTAGTTCTTTCTCAACCTGGGCTCCCGGGAACGGCGAAGCGTAGATCGGGGGACCCCACGGGGGAAGCGGGATTTGCGGCCACTACACGGTTCCGACCGGACTGCTTGGCGCGGTAGAGCGCCCGGTCGGCCGCCTCCAGGAGATCCTCGGGAGTCTGCGCCGCGCCGGGCCAGGTGACGAGGCCGACGCTGACCGTCACCTGGATGGTTCCTCGCTCGGTGGCGTGGGCGGCGGCCCCCACCGCCTTGCGGATGCGCTCGGCGATGGCGTGGGCGCCCTTGGCGTCGGTCTCGGGGAGGATGAGGGCCATCTCCTCGCCGCCGTAGCGGGCCACGATGTCCGTCTCCCGCGCCTGGCCCTGGGCGACGGCCGCCACCCCGCGCAGCACCGCGTCCCCGGCGGGATGGCCGTGCGTGTCATTGACCTGCTTGAAGTGATCGATGTCGAGCAGGAGCAGGGAGAGGGCGTGGTTGTAGCGCTGCGCCTCCCGCAGGCGCCCCTGGAGCTGGGCGTTGAAGGTCCGGCGGTTGAGCAGCCCGGTGAGCCCGTCGGTGGTGGCCAGCCGCTCCGCCTGCTCGTAGAGGCGGGTGCGCACCACCGCCTGCGCGGCCTGCAGGGCCAGCATGGAGAGTTCCTTCTGCGCCGTCTCCGGCAGCCCCTCCGCCGCCCGCGACCCGCACACCAGGGCTCCCACCACGCTCTCCCCGGTGCGCAAGGGAAAGATCTTCAGCGCCGAAAGCCCACGCACCACCGTGCCGGAGTCGAAGATCTGCACCCGCTCCATGGCCCCCAAAGGCCGCCCGGGCAAGCACGCGCCCAGCTTGACCACGTTGCTCACCAGGCCGGCGTTGTCGGCGAAGGAGAGGTCGCGGAGCGCGGCGCCCGCCTCGCCTTCCACCGCCGCCACCCGGTGGCGCCGGTCCTCGGCCAGGGTGAGGGCGCAGAGATCGAGGGCGGGGCACATCAGCCGCGCCTGGGCCACCGCCGTTTCCGCCGCCTGCTGCAGGGTGGTGGTCTTGTTCAGCTCCTCCAGCGCCTGGAAGAACCGGGCCTTCTCCTCCTTCTCCTTGCGCACGGCCCCCAGCAGGCGCTCCGCCTCCACCGCCCGGGTGACCTCGCGGGCCAGCGCCTCCAGCACCTGCTGCTCCTCCAGGGAGAACGGCTCCACCCGGTCGGCCGCCAGCGCCCCGATCAGCGCGCCCGAGCCCTGCTGCAAGGGAGCGCCGCAGAAGGCCGGCACCGGCGCCAGCTCCTCGTAGTAGGTGAGCTGGGCGGCGCCGTCGGAGAGGCGCACCGCCCGCTGCGAAGAGAGCACGGCTCCCAGCGCGCCCTCCCTGGAGGAGAGCGGCCCGCGGAAGAGCCGATCGCTTTTCGAGGAGCACTCGCGCAACCGCACGCTCTCGCCGTCGGGGGCGAGGAGGAAGACGGCCACGGTGTGCGGCCGCAGCGCCGCCTCCGCCACCGCCAGCGCGCCGCGCAAGACCTCCTCCACCTCCGCCACCCCGGCGAGGAGGTGCCGCTCGGCCGCGTCGGGCGGATCGGAGGAGACGGCCACCAGCCGAAGCTCCCGGGCGCGGGCTTCCGCGTCCGCCACCCGCCGGCGGACGGCGAGCCCTTCCGCCCTCCGGGCCAGGGCCAGCCGCGTCCCCAGCAGGGCGTGGTAGAGCGCCGCGAAAAGCCCGGTGAAGGAAGCGTGCGCCGCGAACTGGGGCCACTGCGGGGTCAGGGCCGCGTCCAGCGCCAAGAGGGCGGCGAGGAGCGGCAGGGCGACGCGCAGGGGGAGCGCCAGCACGTAGCCGGCGGCGAGCAGGTACATCAACGGCTGCAACTCGGGGGCGAGTTGGGCCAGGGCCAACACGGCGACGGCGCAGAGAAAGCCGTTCTCCAGCGCCTGCCAGGGTCTTCGCTGCCGGGAGAGACCCCAGCGGGCGGCGGCGGCGAGCGCGGCCGCGAGGAGCAGGCTCCAGGGCACCGGGTGGGGACGGGAAAAGGCGCCGCAGAGGAGGAGGATGGTGAGAGCGGCCTCCGCGGCGGGGAGCGCGGCCAGGGTGGCCCATCTGCGCGCTCTGCCGTTCCGCGGCGGCATGGTTCACTCGAACTTGAAGAGCACTTCGTCCGCGCGCACGAATCCGAGCTGCTCGCGCGCCGCCTTCTCCAGCGCCTCGTTCCGCA
Organism: Myxococcales bacterium; assembly: GCA_035498355.1. Lineage (GTDB taxonomy): Bacteria > Myxococcota > Myxococcia > Myxococcales > 40CM-4-68-19 > 40CM-4-68-19. Next base: position 4,239 of record DATKAG010000251.1, read on the forward strand.
GGGGCGGGGAGAGCTCCCGCACCGTCTTGCGCAGGCGGGCGTTCTCCGCCCGCAGCTCCCGGTTCTGCTGCTCCTGCCGCTCGATGTCCGCCCCCAGGCGCCGCAGCCGGCGCAGCCCCTTGGGATCGAGGAGGGAGGCGGCGCTCATGCCCAGGGAGAGGACGAACGCGCCCAGCACCAGCTTCTTGCGCGCGGAGAGCTTCGCCAGCATTCCCGCCGACGCTACACCGGGGCCGCCCCCAGGCAAGAAAACGTCAGCGCGACTCGAAGGCCTGCTCCAGCTCGTCCATCAGCAGCTGGTAGACGCGCGAGGAGATCTCCTCCAGCAGCTCCTCGCCGTCGGGCAGCGCGTCCTTGGCCTCGGCCTCGTACCGGCGGCTGCGGGTCCGCTTCGCCGCGTGGATCCCGGCGGGCGGGGCCATGCCTTCTCCTTCGCCGGCGAGGCGGAAGTCGGGAGGTGGACGGCCGAGGTTGAGCGTCTCCATCGCCGGCCCGCTCCCGTAGGCGCGCTCGGCGCGCAGCGCCTCTCCTTCGGCCGTGCGCACGTCCAGGCCGCTGCGGCCCCTCTGCAACACGTGCGTCAGCTCGTGGGCGATCAGCCTCTGGCCCTCGGCGGTGGAAGGGTTGAAGCGCCCCGGAGCGAAGAAGATGTGGTCGCGGACCGTCAGCGCCTCGGCGTTGAACCGGCGGGTGACCTCGGCCGCGCCCTCCCCGGTGTGGACGCGCACACCGGCGAAGTCGTGGCCGAGGAACGACCCCATCTTCGAGAGCGTGGTGTGGTCGAGCCGCTTCGGCTCGTCGAGGGGGGCCGGGGCCGCCTCCTTCTCCGCCGGGGAGAACAGCTCCAGCAGCTCGCCCACCTTGCCCTGCGCCGCCTCGCCCAGCGCGGAGGCGGTCTCCTGCGCCTGCTCCTCCAGCTCGTCGATCTCCTGCTTGCCCTGCCCCAGCCGGCGATCGATCGCCCTCGAGCCGGCGCGGACCGGCCCGGCCTTCTCCTCCACCCAGTGGGCCGCTCCGCCCGCGTCCCTGGCGATCTCCGCCAGCCTGTGCAGGCCGATGCCTCCGAGGAATCCCTCCGCGGCGGAAGCGAACTCCTCCATCTTCTCCGCCGCCCCCTCCACCTGCGCCAGCCGGTGCAGCCCCTCCTCGGCGGCGTGCACGCCCTTCCCCAGCAGGCGCGAGCCCGCCTTGGCCCAGCCGCCCACCAGGTCGGCGAAGCGCTCCAGGTCCTCGAACACCGCGCCGAAAGCGCCGCCAGCCGGCTCTTCGTCCTCCTCGGGCCCCTCGTCTTCCTCGGGCCCCTCGTCCGCCTTCTCGACCCCGGCCGGAGCTCCCTCGGCGGGAAGGAAGGCGCCGAAAACGCCGGTGAAGATCTTCACGCCCTGGCCGGAACCCATCCAGGTGTCGACCATGCCGGACTCGACGTCCTGGTCGTCGGCGGGATCGTAGATCTCCAGCTCCACCTCGCCGCCATGAACGAGGACGTCCTCGTGATGCTCCTCCACCTCGAGGGGCCGCTCCGGCAACGCTTTGGCCGGCTCCACCCCGGAGCGCAGCGCGCGCTTCGCCTCTTGCTCGGCCGCGGCCAGGCGCGAGAGCAGCCTCTCCAGCGCGGTGAGGGCCTGCCGCCGCCGTTGCGAGATCAGGTGTTCCAGCGGCAGCCGGCCGCCGTCCGCGCCGGGAAGCGCGCGGGCGAAGAGGATGCCCGCCGCGCGCTCGATCACCTCGCGGATGGGCTCCGCCAGCGCCTTGCCGATGGCGCCCAGCCGGGCCACCACGCGCGCCGAGCCCAGGGCGGCGGCTTCCTCGGCAGCGGCTTGCCCTTCCGCCGGGCTGACTCCGGAGAGGCGGCCGCCGCTGGAGACGAGCAGGAGCGACAGCTTCCCGCGCTGCGCGCTTCCCGGCGGACCGGAGAGCTTTTGCAGCGAAGGCATCACCTCCAGGCGCGTGCCGCAGCCGAGCAGGATGGCGGTGCTGCCCTGCGCGGCGATGGTGAAGTCCCCGGCGCGGAACCAGATGGCGGCGGTCTGGCTTCCCCGGCCGATCCCGTCGGGGCCGCTGGGGAACCGGCCCACGTGCTCCACGCGCTCGACGGCGAATGCGGGCGCCTCGGCGGGCTCCGGGACCGGCGCGGCCGCGCGCTCCGGCTCCTCGGGCTCCGGCGCCTCCTCCTCCTTCCGCTCCAGGAACTTCGGGGGCAGCGGCGGAGGCGGACGCTCGAGGATCACCGGCCTGGGCGGCCCGGGCAGGGGCTCGGGCTTCGTCGCCTTGACGAAGACGGGCGGCGGAGGAAGCTCCAGCGGCTGGGGACGAACGGCCTTGGCAGGCTCGGGCTCGGGCTTCTCTGGCTCCGGCTTCTCGTGCGCCTCGGGTTCTTCGACCTCGCGCTCCGGCAGCTCCAGCTCGACGAACACCGGCGGCGGCGGCAGGGGGAGAGGCGCCCTGACGACTACGGGCTCCGCCGGCTTCACGCGCACGTGCCCGAGCGGCTCGATCGCCTCCGGCGCGAGCGGAGGCGGCAACTCCAGCTCCGGTTCGGGCGCGGGATGGACGGGCTCAGGAGGCAGCGTCAGCTCCGGCTCCGGCGCGGGCTTGGGCGGCTCGGGCGGAAGCTTCAGCTCCGGCTCGGGTGCGAGCTTTGGCGGAGGCGGCGGCAGCGTCAGCTCCGGCGGCTTCTCCGGCTTGGGGGGCGGCAGCGCCAGATCGGGCTCGGGCGGCCGAGGAGGCGGGAGCGGAAGGACCACTTCCGGGGGCGGGGCCGCCAGCACGAGCTCCGGCTCGGGCTCCGGCTTTTCAACCACCGGCTCTTCCACCACCGGCGGCTCGGGTTCCGGCGGCACCAGCGGCGGAGGAGCCTGGAGCTGGGCGATCTCGGCCAGTTCCAGGGCGTGCAGCGCGTCCAGCCAGGCCTGCCGCAACTTCTCGAACCTGGCGTAGGCCGCATCCCACTGCTTCTGCAGCTCCAGCAGCTTGCGTTGCTGCTCCTGCTGCAGATCCTCCCGGCTGGCCTCGTACAGCGCGGAGGTGGCGTCGTCGATGCGGGAATCCAGGCTGTTCAGACGCTGCAGCAGCGGCTCCCGCTCCGGGCCGGTGAGCTGAGGAAGCCCGGCCCGCACTTCGTCCCAGGTGGAGACGCAGTCGTCCAGGTCGAAGTCCAGGTCGAACTGCTGGCAGCGCTCCTCGATGAAGCCC
>DATKAG010000252.1:0-5513 GCA_035498355.1 Myxococcales bacterium
TGGAGTCGCGGGTGGAATACTCGGCCAACTACGACTTCTACGGCACCCGCTAGGCTCACCTCTGCGCGCACGAGCACGCTTTGACAATGCGTGTCGCATGGACGCCCGCCCGCGCGGGCGCTCTTCGCGCCGCCGGGCGGATGCCAACGGGCCTGGAGAGCTACTCGTGCTCCTCCACCTGGTAGATCTCCTCCGCCACCAGCCCGTGCGCCTCGCGGTGGACGGCGGCGGCCGCCTCGGCGTTGGGCGCCTCGACCAGGCAGAAAATCTTCCCCTCCTTCTGATCGTGCCAGTACTTGAGGTAGCGGACCCCGTGCTTCTTCCCCGTCTCCAGGTCCTTCTCGTGCGCACCGGCGACGTCCTTGGGCGAGGCCCCGGCGACGTTCCGGTGGATGTCCATGTAGCGCGGCATGTCGTTCTCCTTTGCGGGCGATTAGACTGCGGGGTCAATGCTGTCGCCCCCGTCCGGGGAGGGCCATGACCGCGACGCCGGAACTCGTGACGAAGACGCCGGACGGCGGCCCGCTCATCGAGGAGGCGCTGCGCATGGTCCGCCTCTCCAGCGCCGTGTTCCTGCGCGCCGACTTCACCGCGCCCTGGGCCTTCGAGTCGCTCGGCCCGCGCGAGTGCGCGCAGGCCCTCTGCCCCGGGACCGAGCGGCTGGTGCTCTTCCACGTCGTGGCGGAAGGGCGGTGCGAGATCCGGATGCAGTCCGGCGAGGCGGCCGCGCTGGGGCCCGGCGAGGCGGTGGTGCTGCCCTATGGCGATCGCCACCTGATGGGCCAGCCGCTGGGGACGAAGCCGGTGCCCATCGCCAGCCTGCTGCCGCCCCTGCCCTGGCCCGCGCCCCCGGTCCTGCGCCACGGAGGAGGCGGGGCCGACACCCGGATCCTCTGCGGCTACCTGCACTGCGAGGACCTGCTCTTCCAGCCCTTCCTCGAGGCGCTGCCCGCGCTGATCCACGTGCGGCCGCCGACGCCGGCCGCGGCCGAATGGCTCCGGGCCAGCGCCCGGTACGCGCTGGAGGACCCCGCGTCCTGGCGGACGGTGGGGCTGGCCGCGCGCCTGCCGGAGCTGCTCTTCGTCGAGTGCTTGCGGCAGTACGTGGCGGCGCTTCCCCCCGCGCGCACCGGCTGGCTCGCGGCCCTGCGCGATCCCGTCGTGGGCCCGGCCTTGAAGGCGCTGCACACCTCCCCTGCCCAGGGTTGGACGGTCGAGATGCTCGCCCGCCGGGCGGCGACCTCCCGCACCGTGCTGGGCGAGCGGTTCGCGGCGCTCCTGGGCCAGCCGCCGATGCGCTACCTGGCGCAGTGGCGGCTGCAACTCGCCGCCCATCTCTTGCGCACCACCGCCGAGACCCTTCCCGCCATCGCCGGGCGCGTGGGCTACGAGTCGGAGGCTTCCTTCAGCCGCGCTTTCAAGCGCTCCGTGGGCGAGCCGCCCGCCTTCTTCCGCTCCCGGTCGCGTGAAGGCCCGCTTCAGGCGCGCGCCGGCTCCGGGTAGCAGCCGGCGCTGCGGGCGAGCTGCCGGACCAGGGCGAGCACGGCCTCGCAGGTGGGCACGGGGACGCGGGTGAGGCCCGCCATCTCCACCACCGCGCCCAGCAGCGCGTCGATCTCCATCGGGCGGCCGCGCTCCAGGTCCACCAGCGTGGAAGGCTTGTGCGAGCCGACCTCTGCCGCGCCGGCGATGCGCGCATCCACGTCCAGGGGCAGCTTCACCCCCAGGCTGTTCGCCACCGCCTCCCCCTCCACCATCATCCTCCGGGCCAGCGCCCGGGTCTCGGGATTGGCGATCACCACGTCCAGGGCGGAGCGGGTGAGCGAGCAGATCATGTTGAAGGAGAGGTTGCCCCAGAGCTTCACCCAGAGGTTCTCGCGGATGCGGGGCCGCACCGGGGCGCGCAGCCCGGCCTTGATCATCAGCTGGGAGAACGCCTGGGCGCGCTCGCTCTTCGAACCGTCGGGCTCCCCCAGGTCGAAGCGGTTGGAGTAGGTGTGCTCGATCACCCCGGGGGCCACCACGTCGGTGGCGGGGTAGACGATGCAGCCGATCACCCGGCTGGGGGGCAAAAGGTCCCAGAGCTTGCCCCCGGGATCGACGCTCTGCAGGCGCGCGTTCTCTTGCGCTCCCCCCGACTTGTAGAAGTACCACCAGGGGACGCCGTTGATGGCCGGCACCAGCGCGGTGTTCCCGGCCAGGAGGGACCGGATGGAGGGAGCCGCGGCGGGCAGCGAGTGCGCCTTCACCGCGATCACCACGAAGTCCTGCGGCCCCAGTTCCCGCGCGTCGTCGGTGCAGCGGGGGTGGGTGACCAGCGTCCCGCCCCCGCTCTTCAGGGTGAGGCCGTTGGCCTTGAGCGCGGCGAGGTGCGGGCCGCGGGCCACGCAGCTCACCTCCGCGCCCGCGGTGGAGAGCCGCGCCGCCAGGTAGCCGCCGATGGCCCCCGCCCCGAAGACGCAGACCTTCATGGGCAGAGCCCCAGCTTCCTGGCCAGCCCGATGCGCTGCAGCTTGCCGGTGGGCCCCCGGGGCAGCTCGGAGACGAAGACGATCCGGTGCGGGACCTTGTAGTGCACCAGGTGCTTGCCGGCGAAGTCGCGCAGCTCCCGCTCGGTCAAGGTCTTGCCCTCCTTCAGCACCACCGCCGCCGCCACCTCCTCGCCCAGCATGTCGTGGGGCATGCTGAAAGTGAGGGCGGTGAGCACCGCGGGATGCTCCATCAGCACCACGTCCACCTCCAGGGGGGAGACCTTCTCCCCGCCGCGGTTGATCATCTCCTTGATGCGCCCGATGATCCGCACGTAGCCGTCGTCGTCGATCCGGCCCTGGTCGCCGGTGCGGAACCAGCCGTTGGTGAAGGACCGGGCGTTGGCCTCGGGGTTGTCGACGTAGCCGCGGGTGACGTTGGCGCCGCGCACCACGATCTCGCCCGCCTCCCCGGCCCGGAGCAGAGTCCCCGCCTCGTCCATGATGGCGATCTCGGGTCCGGCGGCCACGCCCACCGTGCCCGGCTTGCGCGTCCGCGGCGGCAGCGGGTTGGAGGCCATCTGGTGCGAGGCCTCGGTCATCCCGTACGCCTCGATCACCGGCGCCTCGAAGGCCGCCTCCAGCTCCGCCATCAGCCGGGGGCGCAGGGAGGCGGAGGAGGAGCGGATCAGCCGCAGGCGCCGGCGGGCGAGGATCTCCTTGTTGCGCTCGGCCCGCCCCAGCACCGCCTTGTGCATGGCGGGAACCCCGGTGGTCCAGGTGGGGTGGATCTCCTCCATCCAGTGGAAGAAGCGCAGGGCGTTGAACCCCGGGGGGACGAAGACCTGGGCGCCCACCGAGAGGGAGGAGAGCACGCCGGCGATCAGCCCGTGGATGTGGAAGAGGGGCATGATCTGCAGGCAGATGTCCGCGGGCGTGAGCGAAAGCGCGGTGGCGATGTTCCGCGCCGAGGCCGTCAGGTTGGACTGGGTGAGCGGGACCAGCTTGGGCCGCGCCGTGGTCCCGCTGGTGTGGAGCAGGAGCGCGACGTCGTCGGGCTGGCCGGCGCCGGGCGACCGGGCCTTGCCGCGCAGGGCCGCGGCCGGCTCCAGGCGGAAGGACCCGGCCCCGCGGGCGGGCTCCGGGTGCAGCTCGATGAGGGGGATGTCCAGCCTCGCCGCCACCGTGCGGGCCGGCGAGTCGACGCCCGCCTCCAGCACCAGGGCCCTGGGACGCAGATCGCCCAGGTAGAAGTCGAGCTCGTCCTCGCGATAGCCGGGGTTGAGGGGCGCCGTCGCCGCCCCGGCGGCGAGGGAGAAGAAGGCCGCGGCGTTCTCGGGCCCGTTGCGCAGCACCATCGCCACCCGGTCTCCGCGGCCGATCCCGGCCCCGTTCAGATCGTCGATGGTCTTCTGCACCTGCTCGCGCAGGGCGCCCCAGCGGAGCGGGGGCAGATCGGGGGCGCTGAGGGCGGCCGACTTCTCCTCGCCGCGGGCGAGCTGGGAGAGGATGCTGTTCGCTTCGTTCACGCCCTCGCCTGTAGCACGGAGCCGGGTGCGCCGCGCGCCCTCCGTGCAGGATCCTTCCCGGCAACGGTATTCACCGCGGGCGGCGGGGACAGGCCCTGCGGCGCCCAGCGGATGGGCGTCCGGGGCTGGTAGCCGAAGGCGGCCAGCGCGGCCCGGCCGCAGACCACCCCGCCGAAGTGGAACCTGGGCCGGTTCGTCCGGTAGTCGAAAGAAGGGCCGGCCAGGGCGCGCAGCCGGTAGGCGAGGGAGAGGACCGGGTCGGGCAGGGCCAGGCAGCTCCGTCCTTCCTTCGCCGCCAGCTGGGAAAGGGGCAGCGTATCCGCCCCCTGGATGTTGAAGACCCCGGCGGCCTGCGAGCGCAGGGCCAGCGAGACGGCCCGGATCAGGTCGTCCTTGCCGATCAGGTTGACGACCGGGTCGAACCCCAGCGGCCGCAGGCAGGGCTGCGAGTCGAGCCAGCGGCGGAGCTGGCCATGGGCCCCTTCCGCGTACAGCTCCGCGCAACGGAGCACGGCGATCCGCAGCCGCGACCCGCCCAGGTGGGCGCAGGCCGCCTGGTCCGCCTCCACCAGGTCGCGCAGCCAGGGCGGCGCCTCCTCATCGGGCTCGACGGGGTGCTCCTCGTCGATCACCGCCGGATCGCCCGGACCGCTCCGGTAGACGTCCGCGGTGCCCCGGTAGAGGAATCGGCGGATGGTCGGGTGCCGCTCGCAAAGATGAATCAGCTCGCGCAGGGTGTCCGCATTGCCGTGCGGGCGGTGCGGGTCGAAGGAGGGCGCGTGCAGCACGGCGTCCACCCCCGCCTCCAGGGCGGGCCCGAAGAGCACCGCCCGGCGCTGGCGGGAGTGGGAGAGATCCGCCTGCAGGTAGCGGATCCCGGTCTCCTCCAGGAGCGGAGCCATCTCCTGCTCCGGCTCGGGCCCGCAGGCGATGACCGGAGCGCGCATCGCCAGGGCCCGGCACAGCTCCAGGCCGGGCGGCTCGCTCGCGCAGGTGACCAGCACCCCCGTCATGACGGCTCCTTGCGCGCCTGGTCGAGCAGCCCCTGCAGCTTCTCCCGGACCAGGGCCGCGGCCTCGCCCACCACCGCCGGCAGGTCCGCCTCCTCGGGCAGCCAGCGCCGGTGCAGCTCGATGGGCTCGCCGTACTCGATGCGGTAGCGGACCGGCAAGGGAAAGGGCGGCAGCGCGAGGGGGATGAAGGGCGCGCCGAAGGCGCGGATCGGCAGGCGGACGGCGAAGGGGAACTGGTCGTCGGGCCCGAGGATGGCCACCGGAACCACCGGTGCCCCGTGGCGGATGGCCATCTCCGCGTGGCCCACGCTCCAGGACTGCAGCTTGTACCGCTGCGACCAGGGCTTGCCGATCCCGTCCGTGCCCTCGGGGAAGACGACCAGCAGCGCCCCGTCCTCCAGCAGATGGTGCACGTTGCGGCGGTTGCCCCCCACCGAGCCGCTGCGGGCGAAGGCCGTCCCCACCACCGGGATGCGCAGCACGAATTTGTCCATCACGAAGCG
>DATKAG010000253.1:0-3964 GCA_035498355.1 Myxococcales bacterium
AGGGCGGGTGTATGATTGGTCCCGGGGGAATTCCAGCCATGTCCGCCATCAGGTGCGTGGACACCGTCCGCACCGCGAAGGAGATGAAGCCGGCGGACCTCGCGGGGGTCGAAGGCCGCTGGCTGGACGTTCCCCGCCTGCAGCAGCGCTCGCCCGAGGCCCGGAGCAACTTCTGGTGCGGCCGGGCCGCCGCGTCGATGATCTACGACTACTACTGCAAGGCGGCGAAGAAGACCGACCAGTACATCGGCCACGACGAGGGCAAGGAAGGGCCGGGCCCAAACGGCACCAAGCTCAACCTCCGCTTCCTCGGCGGGCCGCACAAGGGCGAGCTGGCGGGGCTCACCGCCGACGGCTTCTGCCAGCCGGCGGAGATCTTCACCGCGGCCGGCTGGAAGTGCGACTCCGGCGAGATCGCCGGGCCCAAGGAGCAGGTCGACCCGGACGAAGTGGACAAGAGGTTCGCCCGCCACCTGGAGCAGCTGAAGCGGAACAACCCGGTCGTCCAGTACACCCAGCTCACCAAGGGCCGCGGGCACATCGTGGTGATCGGCGGCTACAAGCGCGACGCGGAGCGCGGGGAGCTCTGGCTGCGCATCGTCGATCCCTGCTGGCCGCACGACGACCTGCTGGGCGAGGGGAACTTGCAGATGATCACCCGGCCCGTCGCGCCGGGCCAGGAGTTCTCCGAGTACTGGCTGAAGGCGCGGCGGCTGCTGGAGATGTACCCGGGGCGGAGCACCCGGCTGTACGCGCACGCCGACGAGCCGCTGGGGCACTTCTGCTACGCCATCCCCGACCAGCCGGTGAAGGACGACAGCGAGCTGGTGCACCGCATCGGGCGCGACCCGGAGAAGGAGGGCGGCAAAGGCAAGGCCGCCGCCGCGCCGCCCAGGACCGGGGTGCCGCGGCTGCCGTTCGCCGTGGAAGGAGCGTCGCTGGTCGATCCCGACGCGATCGCCAACCTCTACAAGCAGGGCGAGCATGGCCAGGGCGGCTTCTTTCCCTTGGGCGACAGCGGCTTCTTCCACTGCGGCGTCCACCTCTCTCCGGGGCGGGGGTCACCCACGCTGGCCATCGCGGACGGCGAGGTGGTGGCCGCGCGCATCGGGGTGGCGGCGGGTGAGCATCCCTGGGGCGATACCGGCTTCGTGCTGCTGCGGCATCCACTGCAGGGGGACAAGCAGATCTTCTCTCTCTTCCTCCACCTCCAGGCCGAGACCCTGCACCCCGACCACACCGACGCGGGGTGGCTGAAGCGCCTGTTGATCGCAGCGATGGAGGACAAGGACGTCCCGAAGAAGCCCAAGTGGCGGGTGGCCGAGCCGCAGCCCACCTGGGTGGACGAGGACAAGGGCAGGTTCTCCCCCACCAACGTGCATCACGACGAGCTGCTCGATCCCGGCGTGTACGAGGAGGAGGAAGAGCTGGTCGCCGACGCGCGGCGCTACGTGAAGCTGGGGGAGAAGTGGGTGCGAGCACTGGGGCCGGACGGAGAAGGCGGCGGCGTCACCCCGCTCCCGCCCTACGCCGGCTTCGACCTCGACCAGGCCTGCAAGAACGACGAGAAGGTGAAGGCGCTGCGCGAGGGCAAGGTCGCCCTCCTCAAGAGCCCGGTGGAAGCCGGCGAGACGGTCGGGCATTCCGGCGGCTATCTGGGCAAGCCGGCCCTGCACTGGTCGGTGTTCAGCAAGTCGGACGTCTTCCCCGGGGGATCGCTGGGCAAGTCGGAAGTTGCCGCCGACGAGCAGCCCAAGCTCGCCGCTTTGGATCTGTCCTCCAAGGAGCAGGGCACCAAGGAGCACGCCGAGGCGCTGATCGCGGCGCTGGACCCCGACAAGCTCTCCCTGGGCAAGAAGAAGCTGGAGTGGGTGGCGGAGCCGGGAGAGGTGCAGAACTTCTACGCCGAGCCCGCGATCTGCTGGCGGGCCCGCTACCAGGCGGTGAAGGGCGTCGCCGACTTCCACCTCGACGTCGACAAGCTGGTGGGGCAGGACCGGCACAAGTCGCACCTTCAGTCGGAGCGCGACGCCTTCGCCAAGGCGGCCAAGGCCTTCTGCTTCGGCGCCGACCTCTCCGAAGTCGAGGGCTACCCGGCGGACGGCAAGGGGATCTTCGTGCACCCGGTCACCGCCCTGCGCCTGATGACGGCGGCGCGCGAGCCGCAGGACGGCCTGCTGGCGGAGGACTCCGCTCCCGGGGACCGCACGCACGCCGGCGAGGACGTGGTGCTGGTGGTCCGCGACGCCAAGGGGCCGCTGGCCGCGGTCGACGTCACGGTGGCCGCGGACGGCAAGACGGTGGCGCAGGGCAAGACCGACTCCCAGGGCGAGATCGTGGTGCGCCTGGAGGACGTGCAGGGCAAGGAGGTACTGGTCACCGTCGACTCCAAGGCGGTGGGCGAGAAGGGCCTGCTGGTGCAGGCCGCCAACGAGACCAGCGCCCCGGCCACCCTCGCCCCCGGCGACGCGCCCGGGCACCAGAGCTTCAACGGCCAGGAGGTGGTCCCCGACCCGCGGCTGGGGCTGCGCATGAAGGTGAAGGAGGGGGCCACCGTCCGCACCTACGGCAAGTGGGATCCGGCGAAGTTCCAGGTGACCGATCCCCGCAAGCTCGTCGACCCCCGCTCGCCCGCCGTCGCCGAGCGGATCGTCTTCCGCCGGGACGACGGAGCCTGGGAGCTGATCTCCTTGTTGCAGGACGGCAAAGAGGTCTTCTGCTGGTCGATCGAGGACGGGGAGGAGAAGCTCGTCCCCGACTTTCCGGAGGAGGAGAGCAAGGACCCCACGGCCATCGCCTCCTGGTCGGCGCGGATCGCCAGCGTCACCGATCATCCGGTGCTGGCCGGCCGGGTGCGGAACATCGACGACGGCAAGGAACTGGAGGTTCGCTGGCTCGCCATCCTCGCCTCCGGCGCGCCGGAGCACGACCAGGAGGTGGGCCTTTCGAAGTGCAAGGTGGCGAAAGGCGGCTTCGCGGTCGCCTTCGATCCGCACGCGCTCAGCAGCGACGCGGGCCTGTTGAGCTGCCCGCGGCCGGTCTACGCGAAGCTCAAGGCGGGCGACACGGAGTCGAGCCTGCGCGGCCAGGCGGTCACCGTCTACGGGGGAACGAAGTTCCCCGACGTGAAGGCGACGGCGGAGGAGGCGGGCCCGGCGAAGGCGGGGGCGAAGGAGATCGTCGCCTGGTTCGAGGTGTCGCGCGACGACGCCACCGACCACTTCACCGGCTGGGGAAGCACCGAGCTCGCTACCCGGGAGCTGACCAAGCTTACCGGCCCCGCCGCCGATCGGCTGGTGGGCGACGGGCAGGACAAGATCTGGGTGGCGCCCGCCTATGCCGCGCAGCACCTGCCCCTGGAAACGGAGGAGAAGCTCGCCCCGGCCGAGGCGCTCGCCCACCACGGCAAGCTGCTCAAGGCCGCGCAACCCGACGCGCCGGACTGGGTGATCGGCAGCGGATCTCCCACCGCCGAGAACGGGATGGAGACGGGGATCTGCGCCACCGACTGCAAGACGGCGGTGGCGCCCGCGGGCCGGCGCACGGGCTGCACGGAGAAGGTGCGGGTCAGCAACCTCGCCTCCTGCCAGCACGGGATCGAGCCTGGCTGCCGCGAGGCGGTGCAGCCGGGGAAGCTGCCGGTGGTGAAGAAGGACGCCTGCCCGGGCGAGATCGCCTCCTGCGTGGGGGCCGCGCACGACAAGTCGCACTGCTTCGTCAGCGGCGTCGTGCGCGGGCCGGAGGCGGAAGAGCGGGAACGATGGCACGTGCGGCTCCCCATGCGCACCAAGGGGGCCGGCTATCCCTACCTGCGCGGCACGGGGAAGAACCTGCGCGTGCTGCTCGTCAACCCGGTGAACGGGACGGCGGTGGTCTGCTCGCAGGAGGGGCGCGGCCCGCGCTGGAAGTGCACGGGGAACCAGGAGTGCCCGCAGGCGGCGGTGGAGAAGGACGAGCTGAAGGA
>DATKAG010000254.1:0-3050 GCA_035498355.1 Myxococcales bacterium
GCGACGCACATCTACCTCACCGACGCAAGGACGCTTCGAGCGTGCCTCTACCTTGCCGCCGCGCTCGCCCTCGCGCTGCTCGTGGTCTGGCCGCGCGGGCCCCTGGAGGCCGCTCTCCGATCGGGGCAGGCCCCCGACACGTTCACCGTCGTGGCAATCTGCTTCCTGGTCTCCGCCCTGTACCTCGGCGCGAGGTTCGGTGCGGAAGACTACTCCACGGATCCCAGCGTCCAGCTGCGGGAGCTGGCTGCGCTGACGCCGGTCCCCATCCTTTCCCTGGTGGCCGGCCGGTTCGCTTTCGGCGTGCTGCACACGATCCTGCTGATGCTCCTGGGCGCGCCGTTCCTGGTCGCCGCTATGGCGGTGGGAGGCGCCGGGGTGCCCCAGCTCCTCCAGGCGCTGGGCCTGGTCGGCCTGGCGAGCCTTGCCGCCCGCATGGCGGGGTTCCTGGCGCTCGCAGTGGTGGGCACGCGCCGGCCCCTGCGCGACATCGTCCTCACCTGCGGCGTGACCGCGGCGGCCGCGGCTGCGTTCTTCCTGTCGCCCGCCCAGAGCTCGTTCCACGCGCTGGCGGCCCTCGTCCGCGGCCACCCGCACGTCGCGGCTCTCCCGGCGGCCGCGAACGCCGCGGCCGCGGCGCTGCTGGCGGCGGCGGCCGGCGGCGTGCTTGCGGTCGTGCGCGTCCGCGCCCGCGCACGTGCGCGCGGCCAGGGAGGCGGCGAGCGTGGGTGACGCCTCCCTGGAGTTTCGAGCCGGTGCCGCGCGCCTGGCGCGCAGGGCGCGGCTGCACCTCGTGCTGCGCCGCGGCGTCGCCGGCCTGTTCTATGGCCTGCTGCCGGGGCTCGCCGCGGCGGCCGCCGCGGGCACGGTGGCCCTCCCGTTCCCGGCGGCCGGGTTTGCCGCCTGCGCCGCCGCGGCGGGCATGCTGGCGGGAGTGGCCTCTGCGCTCTTCGCCAGGATGGACCGGCGGCAGCTTCTCATACGCGCCGACGGCGTCCTGGGCAGCCGCGAGATCCTGAGCACCGCGCTCGAGCTGGAGCCGACGGCGGGCCGCGCCGGCCCGTTTGCGCAAGCGGTCGTGGAGGACGCTGCCGGGCTCCTGTCGAGGACCCCGCCGCGCGCCATCCTGGGCAGGCCCCGCCTCGGGCTGGCCCCGTACGCGGCGCTCGCGGCGGCCCTCACGGTGGCCGCCCTCGTGTTCCCCATCGACCTGCGAGCCTTGTTCCCTGCCACCACGGACCGGGACCGCGAGCTCGCGCAGATCGGCGAAGACCTGCGCAAGAGGGGCGAGAAGCTGGCCGAAGATGCGCGGCAGCGGGACCTGGGGAGGTCCCTGGAGCTCTCGCAGCAGCTGGCGCAGCTCGGGCGCGACCTGGTGGATCGACACGTCACGCCGGATGAGGCCCTGGAGCGCATGTCGCAGCTGGAGTCCGGGCTTTCGCAGGAGTACCAGCTTCGGACGCAGCAGGCACAGCCCGACGCGTCTGCCATCCCCTCACCGGGAGCGGAAGGAAACGGGGAGGCGGCGCCATCCGACCGGCCGGGCCAGAATGCGCAGCAAGGGACCGATCGCCCGGGTACCGCGGGGACTCCGACCGAGGACCCGTCGGCGAAGGACCTTGGGGATGCGCTGGACCGCCTGCGCCAGGCGCAGCGCAGCCTCAAGGGCCAGGGAGGCGGGTCCGACCAGGCCCAGGCACCCGAGGGGTCTCGTCGGCCTGGTGCCGAATCGCCGGCACCGGGGAAAGGCTCACCCGGCGGCGGAGGCGAGTCCGGGCAGCCGGGCGGCGGCAACTTGAACGGAGGGCAGGGCAGGAGCACGGGGACCGGCGAACAGCCCGGCGACCCGGGGTCCAGCGGCGTGGGTTCGCAGGCAGCCCCGGACAAGCACGGCCCGGCATCCCCCATCATCGGCGGGGACCGCGGACCCACGCTGCAGGCGCAGGGCAATCCCGGGGAAGGGGATTCCACGCGACTGCTCGCGAGGTCCCTGCCGGAGTGGACCGGCTCCGCGCTCCCCGAGGACACGATCCTCAACCGCTACTCCCGGCAGGCGGAGAGCGCGCTGGCGCGCGACGAGATCCCCCTGGACCTTCGCCAGTCGGTAAAGGAATACTTCACTCGCATCGGCATCACGAAGTAGGGTTGCACCATGGACGCGCGGGAACAGGCGGCTTGGGCGGGGGGCGTGGTGCGTGCGCTTCGCGAGGAGATCGGGCGCGCGATCGTCGGGCACGGCGACGTGGTCCACGACGTGCTGGTGTGCCTGTTCTGCGGCGGGCACGCGCTGCTGGAAGGCGTGCCCGGGCTCGGCAAGACCACGCTGATCAAGACCCTGGGGCAGGTGCTGGACCTCGCCGCGTCCCGCATCCAGTTCACGCCGGACCTGATGCCGGCGGACATCATCGGGACGAACGTCCTGGTGCCCGAGGAGACCCAGTCCGCCGGGGCGGGCGCGGAGACCCGCCGCCACGTGCGGTTCCAGCGGGGGCCGGTGTTCGCCCACATCGTGCTGGCGGACGAGATCAACCGCGCCACTCCCAAGACGCAGTCCGCGCTGCTGGAGGCCATGCAGGAGCAGACGGTGACCGTGGGGGGAACGAGCTACCGGCTGGACCCGCCTTTCATCGTGCTCGCCACGCAGAACCCCATCGAGATGGAAGGCACCTATCCCCTGCCCGAAGCGCAGCTCGACCGTTTCTTCTTCAAGCTCGCGCTGGGCTACCCCTCGGCCTCGGAAATCTCCACGATCATCGAGCGCACCACGGGAGGGTCCCCCGCTCCCCTCCGGAAGGTCGTGGATGCGGCCGGTGTCGCTCGGCTGAAGGCACTCGTGCGCGAGGTTCCTGTCGCGGAGCCCGTTCGGGACTACGCCATCCGCCTGGCCCTGGCCACGAGGCCCGGTAGCGAGGCCGCCTCTGACCTGGCGTCGAAGTACGTCCGCTACGGGGCGAGCCCTCGCGGTCCCCAGACCCTGGTGCTGGCCGCCAAGGCCCACGCGCTGTTCGACGGCCGCCTGAACGCCGGGTTCGGTGACGTGAATGCCGTGG
>DATKAG010000255.1:0-4625 GCA_035498355.1 Myxococcales bacterium
GTTCCTCGAGGAGGCCGGAGAGCTGCCCCTGCCCCCGTACATCCGGCACGCGCCCTCGGCGAACGACAAGGAGCGCTACCAGACCCTGTTCGCCAGGGAGCGGGGAGCGGTGGCCGCGCCCACGGCCGGCCTGCACTTCACGCCGGCGCTCCTGCAAGCGCTGGCCGCGCGGGGGATCGGGCTCGCCTCCATCACCCTGCACGTGGGACCCGGCACCTTTCTTCCCGTGCGCGCGCGGCGGGTGGAGGATCACCGCATGCACCGGGAGCGCTACTTCGTGCCCGAGGAGACGGCGCGCGCCCTGGCCAGGGCGGGCCGGGTGGTGGCGGTGGGGACCACGGCGCTGCGCACGCTCGAGGCTTCCGCGGGCCGGCCGGGCCCAGGGTCGACCGATCTCTTCATCGCCCCCGGATACGAGTTCAAGGTGGCGGGGGCGCTCTTCACCAACTTCCACCTGCCCAGAAGCACGCTGCTCATGCTGGTGGCGGCCTTCGCGGGCCTTTCGCGGATCAAGGCGGCCTACGCCGAGGCCGTCGAGCGGCGGTACCGCTTCTTCTCCTACGGCGACGCGATGCTGATCGCATGAGCTTCGCCGTCACCCACTCCGACGGGACCGCGCGGCGCGGCAAGCTCGTCCTCCCCCACGGCGAGGTGGACACCCCGCAGTTCATGCCGGTGGGGACGGTGGCCTCGGTGAAGGCCATCGCCCCCGACGACCTGCGCGCCGCCGGGGCGCAGATCGTGCTGGCGAACACCTACCACCTGCTCCTGCGGCCGGGCCCGGAGCTGGTGGCGGAGATGGGGGGACTGCACCGCTTCATGTCCTGGGAGAAGCCGCTGCTCACCGACTCCGGCGGCTTCCAGGTCTACTCGCTGGCCGAGCAGCGCAAGATCACCGAGGAGGGGGCGGTCTTCCGCAGCCACCTCGACGGCAGCCGGCAGGAGCTGACGCCGGAGCGGGCGGTGAGCATCCAGCTGCAGCTGGGCAGCGACGTGCTGATGGCGCTCGACGAATGTCCGCCCTCGGGGAGCCCGCGCGCCTACCACGAGGAGGCCCTGGGCCGGACCACCCGCTGGGCGCGCCGCTGCAAGCGGACCTGGCAGGAGCTGGACCCGAAGGGCGAGCATGCCCTCTTCGGGATCGTCCAGGGCGGGCTGCACCCGGACCTGCGCGCCCGCCACGCCGGGGAGATCGCCGAGCTGGACCTGCCCGGGCATGCCCTGGGCGGCTTCTCGGTGGGGGAGGAGCCAAAGGCGATGTGGGAGGGGGTCCAGGCGGCCGCGCCCCTCTTGCCGGCGGAGAAGCCGCGCTACCTGATGGGCGTGGGCACCCCCGAGGACCTGCTCCGCTGCGCCCTCGCCGGGATCGACCTGTTCGACTGCGTGCTGCCCACCCGGGTGGCGCGCAACGGCCTGCTCTTCACCCGCAGGGGCAGGCTGCAGATCAAGGCGGCCCGCTACGCGCGCGATCCCGGCCCCGCCGACCCCGAGTGCCGCTGCTACACCTGCCGGACCTTCTCCCGCGCCTACCTGCGCCACCTCTTCGCCGCCCGGGAGCTGCTCGCCTTCCGCCTCAACAGCCTGCACAACCTCACCTTCTACCTGGACCTGATGGCCGGCCTGCAAAAGGCCATCGAGCGCAAGGAAGCCGGGCGCCACGTGAAGCGCCTGCTGGAAGGCTTCTCTTCGGGGGAGTAGAAAACCGTGCTAGAAGGTCCGGCCCCGATTTTCCGGGGTGAAACAGGAGATTTGCCCCGTGCTCCCCTTGCTCGCCCAGGCCGCCGAACAGCAGCAGTCGTCGCCCTTCGGCGCCTTCGGACTACTGGTGCCCGCGGCGCTGTTCTTCGTCATCTTCTATTTCATCGTCATGCGCCCCCAGGCCCGGCAGCAGAACCAGCACAAGTCCTTCCTGGAGAAGCTGGGGAAGGGCGACGAGGTGATCACCTCGGGCGGGGTGGTGGGGAAGGTGGACCGGGTGGCGGGCGACCTGGTGTTCGTGGAGGTGGCCAACAACGTGAAGCTGCGCGTGCTCAAGGCGCAGATCTCGGGCCCCTACCGGTCGGCGGAGGAGAAGCCGGCGGAAGAGCCGGCCAAGAAGTGATGGAGAGCTGATGGACCGCGCGTGGTACTGGAAGGCCGGGTTCATCCTGGCCGTGACCCTGGTGGCGATCTGGGCGCTGGTGCCCAGCGTCACCTACTTCCGTCTCCCTGCCAGCGAGCGCAACGAGGCCAGCGTGTTCGAGCGGGCGCGGCCCAAGTGGGCCCCCGCCAAGCACCTCAACCTGGGCCTCGATCTGCAGGGCGGCATCCACCTGGTGATGGGGGTGGAGGTGGATCGGGCGGTGCGGGAGAAGGCCGTGCGCCGGGCGGAGGAGCTGGCGGCGGAGATGGACCGCAAGGACGTCAAGGGCGCGGACGTGCGCGGCGATCCCGACACGGGCATCGTCACCGTCACCGCCCCCGACGTGGGCAAGGCCAAGGACGTGCTGGCCGAGTTCACGGACATGTACGTCCGCCGCACCACCGGGAACACGGTGGAGCTGGCGATGAAGGACGACGCGGTCAAGCTGCTCAAGGACAGCGCGGTGGACCAGGCGGTGAAGGCCATCCGCAACCGGGTGGACAAGTGGGGCGTCTCCGAGCCCACCATCGCCAAGCGCGGAGATGCATCCATTCTCGTGCAGCTCCCCGGATATTCCAATCCGGAGAAGGCGAAGGAGCTGATCGGCAAGACGGCGCAGCTGGAGTTCAAGATCGTCGACGACGGCGACCTCTCCGTCTCCAAGCTCACCGACTTGCCCCAGGGCGTGACCCTGAACTGGGACCGCTACTCCGGGGCGGGGGACGCCACCATCTCCTCGCCCTACCTGGAGTCGAAGGACCGGGCCCCGCTCGCCCAGTACCTCAAGGACAAGGCCCCGGCCGGGCACGTCTTCGCCATCGGCAAGCTGGAGGGCCGGGGCCGGGCGGACACCACCTACCGCTCCTGGCTCCTGGACCAGAAGCAGGGCATGACGGGCGAGTACATCACCGACGCCCGGGTGGCCTTCGACAACTCGCCCGGCGAGGGCAACCGGCCCTACGTGCAGGTGAGCTTCAACAAGACCGGGGCGGACCTCTTCGGCAAGCTGACCAAGGAGAACGTCAAGCGGCGGATGGCCATCGTGCTCGACGACACGGTGGACTCCGCGCCCATCATCCAGACCGAGATCCCCGGCGGCATCTGCTCCATCCACCTGGGCGGGCTCAAGCCCATCAACGAGATCCTGGAGGAGGCCAAGGACCTGGCCCTGGTGCTCAAGTCCGGGGCGCTGCCCGCCCCGGTGCGGATCCTGGAGGAGCGCAGCGTGGGCGCCTCGCTGGGGCCGGAGCTGATCCGGCGCGGATCGCAGGCGGCGCTGCTCGGGCTTCTGGCCGTGCTGGTGTTCATGGCCCTCTACTACCGGTTCTCCGGGCTGGTGGCGGACGTGGCCCTGGTGCTCAACGGGCTGGTGGTGCTGGCGATCATGGCGGGCATCAACTCCACCCTCACCCTGCCGGGCATCGCCGGCTTCGTCCTCACCCTGGGGATGGCGGTGGACGCCAACGTGCTCATCAACGAGCGCATCCGCGAGGAGCTGAAGACGGGCCGGACCCTGGCCGCCGCGGTGAAGACGGGCTACGAGAAGGTCTTCTGGACCATCTTCGACGGCCACGTCACCGCCCTGGTGGCCGGGTTCGTCATCCGTGCCTACGGGTCGGGGCCGGTGCGGGGATTCGCCACCACCCTGATCATCGGGCTTTTGGCCTCGATGTTCACCTCCATCGTGGTCACCCGGGCGATCGTGGAGTGGTTCGTGTCCCATGGCCGCCTGCACAAGGCCGTGAGCTTCTAGGAGCCGCCCCATGGAGATGAAGTACTTCGACCTGATCAAGCCCGGCACCACCCACGACTTCGTCAAGTACCGCCGGGTGGCGGTGGTGATCTCGCTGATCGCCAACGCCCTGGTGCTGGCGGGCATGCTCCTCTGGCCCGGCCTCAACTACGGGGTGGACTTCGCCGGCGGCACCGAGCTGCAGGTGCACTTCAAGCAGAAGGCGGAGGCCGGCGACATCCGCGACCTGGTGGCCAAGCAGGGCTTCGGCGAGCCCACCGTGCAGGAGTACGGGAACAAGGAGGACAACCAGTTCCTCGTCCGGGTGGAGCGCATCGCCCTGCTCACCCCCGAGCGGGCGGACCAGATCAGGGCCGCCGTCTCCCAGGCGGTGCCCGGGCTGCAGAGCTTCCGCTTCGATCCCGAGGTGGGCGACAAGCTGGACTTCTTCTTCAAGCAGCCGGTGGACGAGAGCGCCCTGCGGGCGGCGGTGGAGAAGCAGGGGACGGCGGTGAAGGAGATCCGCCCGCTGGTCTCCCGCGAGGGGGCGGAGCGCGAGTACACCGTCATCACCCAGGGCACCGGCGACAAGATCGGCTCGGCGCTGCGGGAGAAATACGGGCAGGACCAGGTGGAGGTGGTGCGCACCGACTACGTGGGTCCGCAGGTGGGCAAGCAGCTGCGCATCGACGGGATCCTGGCGGTGGTCTACGCCATGGGGATGATCCTGGTGTACGTCGGCTTCCGCTTCGACTTCCGCTTCTCCCCGGG
>DATKAG010000256.1:0-3635 GCA_035498355.1 Myxococcales bacterium
TGCTTCGCCTGCGCCTCGATGACGCCCAGCATGATCGCGGGCGTCAGGTCGGCGACGTCGGCCACGTGGGTGAGGCACTCGTAGATCGGCACCGTGCCCACCGGGATGGGGCTGTGCCGGATGATGGCCTCGCGGATCTGCGGGATGTCGCCGCCGGTGGACAGGTCCATCACGGTGTCGGAGCCGTACTTGAGGCAGACCCGGAGCTTCTCGAGCTCCTCCCCGATGTCCCCGACCACGGCGCTGTTGCCGATGTTCGCGTTGATCTTGCAGCAGGCGGCGACGCCGATGGCCAGCGGCTCGAGCTCGGGGTGGTTCACGTTGGCGGGGATGATCATCCGCCCGCGCGCCACCTCGGAGCGCACCAGCTCCGGCGCGAGGCGCTCCCGTTTCGCCACGTGCGCCATTTCCTCGGTCACTACGCCCTGGCGGGCGAAGTGCATCTGGGTGACATTGGTCTGGCCGCGTCGCTTCGCGACCCAATCGGCGCGCATGGCTACCTCCGGTCCGGCTCGAAGGTAACGAGCGGACCCCGCGAAGTCAACGCGGCCACGGCCTTTCGCGGGGCCCCGAGACGGGCCTGGATCCGCGGATCCGCGCGGCGGCCTCGCCCGGAGCCGGCCGGGGCGGACCCTAGCGCAGCGCCCGGAAGGCGGCCCGCCCGGCGTAGCGGGCGCTGGCGCCCAGCTCCTCCTCGATGCGCAGGAGCTGGTTGTACTTGGCGATGCGGTCGGTCCTCGAGGCCGAGCCGGTCTTGATCTGGCCGCAGTCGCACGCCACCGCCAGGTCGGCGATGGTGGTGTCCTCGGTCTCGCCGGAGCGGTGGCTCATGACGCTGGTGTACGCGGCGCGGTGGGCCATCCGCACCGCCTCGAGGGTCTCGGTGAGGGAGCCGATCTGGTTCACCTTCACCAGGATGGAGTTGGCGACCCCCTGCGCGATCCCCTTGCCGAGCCGCTCGACGTTGGTGACGAAGACGTCGTCTCCGACGATCTGGATCTTCCCGCCCTGCTTCTCCGTCTGGAGCCGGAAGCCCTCCCAGTCGTTCTCGTCGAAGCCGTCCTCGATGGAGACGATGGGGAAGTCCTTCGCCCAGGATGCGTAAAGCTCTGCCAGCTGCGCCCGGTCCAGCGTCTTCCCCTCGCCCTCCAGCACGTACCTGCCGCCCTCCTCGAATTCGCTGGCCGCGCAGTCGAGCGCCAGCACCAGGTCGGCGCCCAGCTTGTAGCCCGCCTTCCCCGCCGCTTCGGCGATGGCCTCCAGCGCCTCGCGGTTCGACTTCAGGCTGGGGGCGAATCCGCCCTCGTCGCCCACGCCCGTGAAGTAGCCCCGGCCCTTGAGCACCCCCTTGAGGGCGTGGAACACCTCCGCTCCCATGCGCAGCGCCTCGGCGAAGGTAGGCGCGCCCCAGGGAACGATCATGAATTCCTGGATGTCGACGTTGGAGTCGGCGTGCGCCCCGCCGTTGAGGATGTTCATCAGGGGAACGGGGAGCGTGCGCGCGTTCACCCCGCCCAGGTAGCGGTAGAGCGGCGCCCCGGCGCTGGCGGCGGCGGCGCGGGCGGCGGCCAGCGAGACCCCGAGGATGGCGTTGGCCCCCAGCGACTTGCGGGTGGGGGTGCCGTCCAGCTCCACCATCATCCGGTCGAGGCTCTCCTGGTCGCGGGCGTCCATGCCCAGGATGCGCGGCGCGATCCGGCTGCGGACGTTCTCCACCGCCGTGCGCACGCCCTTTCCCCCGTAGCGGCCCTTCTCCCCGTCGCGCAGCTCGTGGGCCTCGTGCTCCCCGGTGCTGGCGCCGGAAGGAACGGCCGCGCGCCCCACCGCCCCGGAGGCGACGGTGACCTCGCATTCCAGGGTGGGATTGCCGCGGCTGTCGAGGATCTCCCGGGCGTGCAGGTCGACGATTTCGGTCATGGCGCGCCCGTAGCACGGAGCGCCTGCCCCGGCAACGCCCGTCAACCGGCGGAAAAAAGGTCAATCCTTCCAAGGACGAAGCCACTGTAGGGAGAGCGGAGTCGTCCTGGAGCGCTTTGGCTATAGGATGGTCCTGTCGATGGAGCCCAACCGCCGCCGCTATCCCCGCGTCCGCGCGCACGGCCTGGCGGCCCACCTGCGCAGCAGCCGGGGGCGGGCCCAGTGCGTGGTGGAGAACATCTCCCTGGGGGGGCTGTTCCTGCGCACCGATCAGCTGGAGGACGTGGGCACGAGCGTCTCCCTGCTCCTCGTCAAGCCGGGCTGGAAGAAGCAGCTCGTCCTCACCGCCCGGGTCACCAGCCGGATCGAGGCCCTGGGGCAGAACTGGCGGGTGCCCGGGCTGGGCCTGCAGTTCACCGAGCTGGACGGCGACAGCCACGAGCGCTTGCGCTCCCTCTTGCGCCAGCTCGGCGCGCCGGACTCGCAGCCCGAGGTCACCTTGCCGGACGACTCGGTGGAGGTGGAGCTGCGCACGCTCGACCCGGTCAAGGACGGCGCCCGCGCCAGCTCCGCCGGGCCCGCGCCGCGCCTGGACGGGGTGGGCCGGACCGCTTCCCGGCCTCCGCCTCCCCCGCAGGACGCGCTGGGCGACGAGCGGCCCGCGGGCAAGTCGGAGCTGGAGATCGCGCGGCTCCAGCTCCAGCTCCGGGGAATCGCCATGCAGCTCTCCGACGCCCAGCAGCTGATCGTGGCGCGCGACGAGGAGATCGAGCGCCTGCGCGAGGAGCTGGAGTCGGCGAAAGCGCTCCTCAAGCGCACGCTCTCCGGCCAGTGAAATGTGCTAGAAGCCCGGCCTCCTGAAACGGAGGACGCCATGGGTCTGCTCGAGGGCAAGGTCGCGATCGTCACGGGCGCGGGAGGCGGCATCGGCCGGGAGCACGCCCTGCTCTTCGCCCGCGAGGGCGCCAAGGTGGTGGTCAACGACCTGGGCAGCGATCGGCACGGCGGCGGCAAGGGCGCGGAGATGGCCGACAAGGTGGTGGCCGAGATCAAGGACAAGGGCGGCGACGCGGTGGCCAACTACGACAGCGTGGCCACCCGGGAAGGCGCCGACGGGCTGGTGTGGGGGGCGCTGAACAAGTTCGGCAAGCTGGACGTGGTGGTGAACAACGCGGGGATCCTGCGCGACAAGACGCTCTTGAACATGAGCGAGCAGGAGTTCGACCTGGTGATCGACGTCCACCTCAAGGGCACCTTCCTGGTGACGCAGGCGGCGGCCCGGGTGCTCAAGGCGCAGGGCAAGGGGGGACGGATCGTGAACACCACCTCGCTCTCCGGCCTGTTGGGGAACTTCGGGCAGGGGAACTACGCGGCGGCGAAGGGCGGCATCTATTCGCTCACCCGCACCGCGGCGCTGGAGTTCCAGCGCATGGGGGTGACGGTGAACGCCATCGCGCCCGTGGCGCTGACGCGGATGACCAGCGACCTGCAGATGTTCAAGGGGATGACGCCCGATCAGATCGGCCCGCAGTTCATCGCGCCGGTGGCCGCCTTCCTGGCCAGCGACCTGGCGGCGGACATCACGGGGACCATCGTGGGCGTGCAGGGGCCGAAGATCTTTCTCTACAAGATGGTGGAGACGGAGGGAGCGACGCGAGAGGGGGGGCCGTGGAACCCGGCGGAGATCAAGGAGAGGTGGGCAGAGATCTCGCGGTGAA
>DATKAG010000257.1:0-5773 GCA_035498355.1 Myxococcales bacterium
CAGGACCACCTGCGCGACGCGACGGAGCGCTTCGCCGAGTTCGCCGCCAGCGCCTCCTCCGACGAAGACAAGGCGCAAGGCCTCTACTGGCAGGCGCGGACGACGAACCCGGAGGCCGCCGCTCCTCTCTACCAGCGCGCCGCCGAGCTGGACCCGCTCGGCTGGTACGGCTTGATCGCGCGCGAGCGGCTGGGCGAGGCCGCCTCGGAGTCTCCGCCCTTCCCGGCGCCGCGGCCGGCTCCGCCGGATCCGCCGGAGGCGCTGGCCACGGCGAGCGACCTCGCCTCGCTCGGCTTCCTCGCCGAGGCTTCCGCAGAGGCGGACTGGTTCGTGCAGAAGCATCCCGGCGACGCCGGCGCCCTCGCCCTGCCCGTCTACCAGCAGGCAGGCCGGCCCGACCGATCGGTGCTGCTTGCCATCGCCCTGATGGGAGATCGCGGGGCCCGGGCGCCGCGCCCCCTCCTCGATGCCGCCTACCCGCAGGCGTACCCGGCGCAGGTGGCGCGCGCTTGCCAGCGCACCGGCCTCGATCCCTGGCTGCTCCTGGCGGTGATGCGCCGCGAGAGCCTCTTCAAGCCCGACGTGCGCAGCGCGGCCGGCGCGGTGGGCCTGTTGCAGCTTTTGCCGGCGACGGCGCGGCGGGCGGCGGTGGTCCTGGGAAGGCCGGCGCCCCGCGACGATCAACTCCTCGACCCCGACACGGCCATCGACCTGGGCGGCTGGTACCTGGCGGAGTTGGTGGGCCGATTCGGCGACCCCGCGGTGGCCCTCGCCGCCTACAACGCCGGCCCGCGCGCGGCCGGTCCCTGGGCCGTCCGCGGCGCCGGCGAAGAGCTGGACGAGTGGGTGGAGAACGTCCCCTACCGGGAAACCCGCCGCTACATCAAGGTGGTGATCGGCGCCTGGAGCGCCTACCGCATCCTCGCCGGCGGCTCCGCCCCTCGCCTCTCCTCCACCGTTCCCCAGCCCAGGTCCGGCGCCAGTTTCTAAGGGCGGAGGGTCTTCAGGATCTCCGGGCCATATTGCTCCAGGCGCCAGGAGTCCATGCCTTCGACGCGGCCCAGGCTCTCCGGATCGCCCGGGTTGGAGCGGGCGATGGCCCAGAGCACCGCGTTGGGGGCGATGACCTGAACCTCCACCTTGCGCGCCTCGGCGCGGCCCTTGCGCCAGCGGCGGAGCCGCTCGTAGCGCTCCTCGATCTCCGGGGAAGGCGCGCCGGGCCCGCCTCGCCGTCGGTGAGCGCCGTCGCCGCCGTGGCGAGCCCGCGGAATCGGCTCGGCCGCGACCCCCTTCTTCACCGCCGCGAGAACTTGTAGGCCAACCTTCTGCAGGGCGCCGGCCGAGGCGCCCGGCACCCGGGCCAGCTCCTCCTGGCTCTTTGGCAGCCGCCGTGCCGCCTCGGCGAGGAAGAGATCCGAGAGCACCTTGAACGCCGGCCGGTCCAGCTCCCGGGCCCGCCGATCGCGCAAGAGGTACAGCTCGCGCAGAACCGCCCGTCCGCGGCCGTCCAGGGCCCGGGCCGCCTTCATCCTCTGCCATCCCTCCGGATCGAACTCGCGCGGCCGCGGCTCCTTGGCGATCAGCCGGGCGAACTCGGCCTCCGCCTCGGGCAAGAGACCCCGCACTTCCAGCTGCTCGCCCAGCTTCTCCCGCAGCGGCAGGAGCCAGCGCACGTCCGCGATGGCGTACTCCATCTGCCGGGCGGAGAGCGGCCGCTTCCCCCAGTCGCTGCGCTGCTCGTCCACCTCGATGCGCACCCCCAGCTGCTCCTCCAGGAGGTTGTGCAGCCCCACCTTCCCGATGCCCAGCGCCTTGGCGGCGGCGTGCGTGTCGAAGATGCGGCCAAAGGTGAGCCCGTGGTCGCGCTTCATGCAGAGGACGTCGTACTCGGCGGCGTGCAGCACGCACTCGCGCGCCGGATCCGCCAGCAACGGGAGAAGCGGCTCGATCCCCAGGGCCAGGGTGTCCACCGCCCAGTCCCCCTCCGGGGTGGCGATCTGCAGCAGGCAGACCTTCTCGAAGTAGGCGTGGAACCCGTTGCTCTCGGTGTCGAGGCCGACGCGCGCGCTCCTCTCCACCTCCAGCGCGCAGGCGGCGAGCAGCTCTGGGGTATCGGCGAAGCGCTGCGGGCGTTCCACGGCCGGTGCCTCTACCACGAGCTGCCGCGCTCCTTGATCTCCTTCATCACCGACCGCACCGGACCCTTGGCCTTGAGCAGGCGCAGGTCCTGGGCGAGGCCGGAAGCGGAGCGGTAGAAGAGCAGCGCCTCCGCCGGGGGCTTGATGCTCAGGCCCAGCCGCGGCTCGCTGCGGAAGGTGCGCTTCACCTCCCCGAACAGCGCCTCGGAGCCGAAGTCGTACATCTCGCTCTGGATGGGCCGCTGCACCACGTTGCCCAGGCGCTGGCAGAACTCGAAGGCGTCCTCCTCGTCGTCGCCGAGGAAGCGGAAGCCGGCCTTCTTCAACATCGGCCCCACGTCCGGGTGCATGCGGCCGTCGGCGTTCTCGTCCAATAGCGCGCGGTACACGGTGGCGAAGCGCAGGGAGAGCACCTTGGTCGACCCGAAGTCCAGCACTCCCAGCCGCCCCTGGGGCATGACGAAGAAGTTGCCGGGGTGCGGGTCCGCGTGCACCAGGCGGGCCGCGTAGAACGGTCCCCAGATGGCGAAGATCAGGAGGCGCGCCACCCGGAAGCGCTCGGCGGGCGAGGCGTCCGACTCCATGAAGTCGAGCAGCGGCTTCCCGTGCAGGCGGGTGAGGCAGAGGACGCGCATGGCGCTCCGCTCCCGCACCACTTCGGGGACCACCAGCTCCGGGTAGCGGGAGGCGGCCGCGCGGTAGGCGTCCACCTGCTCCGCCTCCTGCACGTAGTCCAGCTCGCGCAGGAGCGAGGCGCGCAGCTCGTCGTAGTAGACGCGCCCGTCGAGCGCCTTGCCGGTGAGGGCGATTCCGCGCACCAGTACCGCGGCGTTGGCGAGATCGTTCTCCAGCGCCCTGTCCACCCCGGGGTACTGCACCTTCACCACCACCTCCCGCCCGTCGGCGAGCCGGGCGGCGTGCACCTGGCCGAGCGAGGCCGCGGCGATCGGCTCCCGCTCGAACTGCGCGAACAGCTCGTCGGGATGCTTGCCCAGCTCGGCCCGGACCACCTCCGCCACCTGGGCGAACTCCATCCGCTGCGGGGCCTGGGAGAGCAGCCTCGCCACCACGCTGCGCGCCTCCTCGGGGAGCGCGTCCGGATCCATGGCCAGGGCCTGGCCGAGCTTGAGCGCCGCGCCCTTCAGCTCTCCCAGGGTGGCGAGGATGCGCTCGCCCGCCTTGCGCAGGTCATCGTGCGGGACCTCGGCGCCGGTGAGCTTGCGGCGGGCCTGCGCGGCGAGGAGATCGCCGGTGGTCCGCGCGGTGAGGTACGCCAGCCGGCTCAGCCGTTTCAGCCGGCCCGCTGGAACATGATCGTCTTCGGCCATTTATGCTCCCAGCGTAATCCCGCGACGGCCCCGGCGCACCTTTGCCTCGGACCGTCGGGCGTGAATTGCCCCATCCAACGTGGTATGGGGCGCCGCTCATGCCCGGGGAGAGCAAGCTGGGGGCCGGCACGGCCGTCGCCGCGTACGTCGCGCTCCTCTGCGGCATGCTGGTGATCGGCGCGCCCGCGCAGCAGCAGGGGGTGGTGGGGGGCCTGTGGATCACCGAGACCCTGGCCATCACCCTTCCCGCGGCCTTCGTGCTCGGGCTGGCGAACCTCCGCTTCGCTCCTTTCCTCGGGTTCCGGCGTCTCACCTGGAAGCACGCCCTGGTCGCGGTGGCGGTGGCGGCCGCGAATCAGCCGGTGGTCTCGTTCCTCACCTTCCTCGCGCACGGCGCCCTCCCCCAGTCGCTGGCCGACGATTTCGACGCCAAGCAGCGGATGCTGGACGCGGTGTTCCGCATGCACGCCGTGCCCATGGCCATCACCGTCACGCTGGCGGCCCCGCTGGGCGAGGAGATCTTCTTCCGCGGATTCGCCTTCCCGGCGATGCGGCGCACCTGGGGACTCTTCGCCGCCATCGCCGTCAGCGGCTCCCTCTTCTCCCTCCTGCACATGGACCCGGTGGGATTCCTCGGGCTGATGGAGATCGGGATGCTGCTGGCGGCCCTGCGCGTCTGGAGCGGCTCCCTGTGGGCCGCGGTGATCGGGCACGCGGTGAACAATGGCATCGCCGGTGGAGCGTTCCTCCTCGGCTGGGAGGATCCGGACGTGCCGCCCCCGCCCTGGGTGCTGGCGCTGGGGGCCACCGTGCTGCTGGCCGGGATCTGGCAATTCTTCCGCCTGCTGCGCGCGCAGCCGCCTTCCGACTCGGAGGAGATCCCCGGCGGCCCCGGACGGAACCTCGCCGCGGTGCTGGGGCTGGCCTGGGTGGCGGCGATCGTCTGGGGAGTGCGCGCCTGGTTCGTGCTGCGAGGGGGAAGCTAGATCTTCCTGATGCTCGCCACCCGGAGCTGGGGGCCGGACATCCCGATCCCGAATCCCTCGTCGAGCGAGCCTTCCACTTCCACCCGCGCGCCCTTGGCCGCCTTCAACTCGCCGCGCGAGCCGATCAGCGTGTACCGCTTTCCGTCGTCCGCGCTCAGGTGGTAGAGGCCGCCCTCCAGGTCCACGAACTCCACCGTGCCGCTCAGCTTCATCGCAGCGGCTCCCGCGCCAGCAGCCCCCGCCCCACCACCCAGGCGAAGACGGCGCTGAGGAGCAGCCAGAAGGGCATCAGCAAGGAAGGCATCCAGGGCAGGTCGACCGTGCGCCAGAGTGCCGCGTGCAGGAGCGTGCCCGCCCAGCCGAAGGCGAGCCCCGTCACCAGCCCCCCGAACGCCGTCTGCAGGGGCCGGGCCGACAGCCGCGCCGGCAGCGCCAGCGCCAGCGGGACCAGGGCGCTCCAGCCCAGGTATCCGGCGAAAGGAGTGAGGAAGCGCTGCGGCCATGCGGCCGGCGGCAGCGCGAGGAAGGAAAGCAGCGGGATGCGCTCCGCGCCCAATGGCGCGAGCAAGGCCAGGGCGCCCGCGCCGAAGCCCAGACCCGCCCAGAACAGACCTCCCGGCTTCTCGCTGGCCCGCACCTGCCCCACCGCGCGCGCGTGCTTGAGCGCGAAGAGCGCGCCGAGGATGGCGAAGGCCAATCTCCACAAGCCCCAGCCGGACGTGGCCCGGCGCACCGCGGCCGCCGCGTCGAGCAGCCCGGCGCCATACTTCTCCCGGTTGCTCTCGGGCGCAGTGGAGGCGGTGCTCTTCAAGAGGCTCTCCACCGCCGCCGGGTTGGAGACGCCGAGCGACATCACCAGGGCCGCCGCTCCGGCCACGTGGGGAGTGGCCATGCTGGTGCCCTGGAACCAGCGGTAGTCGGCCTCGGTGGTGCTCCCCTCGGCCAGCGTCTGCTGTAGCACGCCGGCCTCCTCGCCCTGCGACTTGTCGCCTCCGGGAGCGGCGATGGCCACCTCGGGCCCGAACGAACTGTAGGGCGCCAGCCGGCCCTTGGGCCCCACCGCGCTGACGGCGAACGAGCCGCGGTAGGCGGCCGGGTACGAGACGCCACGCGAGCCGCTGTTCCCCGCCGCGCACACCACCACCGCGCCGCGCCGGCGCGCGTAGGCCACCGCGGACTCCATGGCCAGCGAGCGTGCTCCTCCGCCGAGGGAGAGGTTGAGGACCCGGGCGCCGTGGTCCACGGCCCAGCGGATCCCCTCGGCGATGTCGTGGGAAGTGCCGCTGCCCGAGGCGGAGAGGACCTTGATGGGCATCAGCCG
>DATKAG010000258.1:0-3418 GCA_035498355.1 Myxococcales bacterium
GCTCCACCTTCAAGGTGCACCTCTCCGGCGTCTCCCGCGCCGCCGCCACGCCGGTCGCGCCCGCCAGCACCCCCGAGATCCACCGCGTGCGCCTGGAGCCCGCCGTCCCCGCTCCCCGGCTGCCGGTGGGGGCGGAGGGCCCGCGGGTGGCGGTGGTCGAGGACAACGCCGACCTGCTCGGCTACCTGACGCAGGAGCTGGGCAAGTGGTACCGGGTGGCGCCCTTCGCCGACAGCAGCAAGGCCCTGGAGGCCATCCTTTCCGATCCTCCCGACCTGATCGTCTCCGACATCATGATGCCCGGGCTGGACGGAATCACCCTGGCCCGCAGGGTGCGCGCCGACGAGCGCACCGCCCGGGTGCCGGTGGTGCTCCTCTCCGCGCGCGAGGAGGTGGAGGCCAAGCTGCTGGGCTTCGACGCCGGCGCCGACGACTACGTGCACAAGCCCTTCGACGTGCAGGAGCTGCGCGCCCGCATCGACCTCCACCTGCGCCTGCGCGGCCAGGCCCAGGAGCTGCGCGACGCCCTGGACCAGCTGAAGAAGGCGGAGACCACGCTGGTGCAGAGCGAGAAGATGGTGGCGCTGGGCCGGATGGTGGCGGGCGTGGCCCACGAGATGAACAACCCGCTCCACTTCCTCCGCGGGAACCTCTCCCTGCTCAAGCAGCGGGTGAAGGAGAGCGAGTCCACCGGGCCCATGCTGGCCGACATCGACGAGAGCCTGGAGCGGATCACCGCCATCACCCGCCAGCTCCTCCTCTTCGGCCGCAAGCAGGGCGGGGAGGCGGGCACCTCGGTGAAGCTGGCCGAGGTGGTCCCCCTGGCGGTGAAGATGGTGGCGCCCCAGACCCCCAAGGGCGTGCGCATCGTGCAGGAGGTGGACGGCGAGGTGGTGCGGGCCAACCCGCAGGACCTCTTCCAGGTGATCCTCAACATCGTGCACAACGCCGTCCAGGCGGTGGAGCCCGAGGGCGGCGAGGTGCGCATCGCCGCCCAGCGCACCGGCGACCGGGTGGAGCTGTCGGTGGCGGACAACGGCTGCGGGATCCCCAAGGAGAACCTCTCCCGCATCTTCGATCCCTTCTTCACCACCAAGCCGCCCGGCTCCGGGACCGGGTTGGGCCTCTCCATCGTGCAGGAGCTGGTCACTGCCCAGCAGGGAACCGTGCGGGTGGAGAGCGAGCCGGGCCGGGGCACCACGGTGGCGGTCTCGCTGCAGGCGGTGGGCCCATGAACCGCGTCGCCGCCCTGGTCGATTCGGCGCTGAAGAACGCCTGGGTGTTCGAGGAGCTTCCCTGGAAGCTGGAGGTGGACCCCGACCGCCCCGCCTTCCCCGAGGAGAGCTTCTTCGCCCGGGGGTTGCGGCCGTTCGAGAAGATGAGCGCCAGGGACCGGCGGGCCTTCGTCTTCCGCGAGACCTGCTTCCACCTCTCGAATCTGCTGGCGGGCGAGCGCAGCGGCGAGAGCCTGGTGGCGCAGGTGATGGTGCTCACCGCCCGGGAGCGATCGGCCGACCGCGAGTTCTTGGCGGTGATGGCGCAGGAGGAGGCGAAGCACTTCCTCGCTCTGCAGCGCTACCTCTCGGACAAGGCGCGCGTCCTCTATCCCCCCTGCCGCCAGCTGCGCGCGGCCCTGCAGGCGGTGGAGGACTGCGCCTCGCCGGAGGTGAAGCTGCTGGTGGGGCAGGTGGTGTTCGAGTGGACCGCCGCCTCGCTGGTGGCCACGCTGCTCACCAAGGCGCGCGAGCCGCTGCTCAGCGCCGTGCTCCGCGTCAACCTCAAGGACGAGGCCCGCCACCTCGCCTACAGCCAGGAGCTGCGCGAGCCTCTCTCCCGGGCCCTGCAGGGCAGGGTCGCCCCGGAGATGGAGGACCTGGTGTTCGAGAGCATCCGGGCCAGCGTCGCCGCGCTCTTCGCCGATCCGGTGTGGGGCGAGCTGGCGCTCCCCCAGCGGCGGATGCGGCGCCACGCGCTGGAGCGGCTGGAGAGCCTCGGGGTGCTGCACCGCTACCGCAGCCTGGTCCCCGAGCAGCTGGAGCGGTGCGGCTTTCCCACCGCCCGCCTGCGCCGGCGCCTGGGCGCCGGGCTGGTGAAGGGGCTGATCGCGGATGGCTGACTCGATCGCCGCCCGGCTCCTAGCCCGCGCGGCCAAAGAGCCGGAGCGCGTCGCCATCCACCTCTTGCACAGCGCTTCGCGCGGCGCCTTCCGGGACGAGGCGATCACCTTCGCCGAGTGGCTGAAGGGGGCGGGAAACTGCGCCGCCGCGCTGGCGGCGAGCGGGTTGCGCCGCGGCGACCGGGTGCTGCTCTGCCTTCCCACCGGCCGCGCCTTTCTCGACTCCTTCCTCGGCGCCGGCCTGCTGGGAGCGGTGCCCGTGCCCCTGCCCTCGCTGGAGGGGTTCGCCCGGCCCGCCGCGTTCGTCAACCGGCTGACCAGCGTGGTGCGGGACGCCGCCCCCTCGGCCGTCTTCGCCGACCGGCGGACGGCGGCTCACCTGCGCGACTCGGGGCTCCTCGACCCCGGCCTGCCCTTGATCGAGCCGCGCACGCTGCCCCAGGCCGGCGCGCCCCGGGCCGACCCCGCGGTGGGGGAGGAGACCTCCCTCATCCAGTACACCTCCGGCAGCACCGGCACGCCGCGCGGGGTGGTGATCACCGCCCGCAACCTGGCGGCGAACGTCGACGCGATGGGGTCGGCGCTCCGCCTGGTCCCCGAGGACCGGGTCGTCTCCTGGCTGCCGCTCTACCACGACATGGGACTGATCGGCGGGCTGCTGGCCCCGGTGTCGCACGGGGCCACCTGCTGGCTGCTCTCCCCCCTCGAGTTCATGCTCCGGCCGGCGAGCTGGGTGCAGGCCCTCTCCGACGCCAGGGCCACGCTGACCGTGGCGCCGAACTTCGCCTACGGCCTGGTGGCGCGCAAGGTGGCGGAGCAGGACCTGCGTGAGCTGGACCTGTCCTCCTTGCGGGCGGCGATCAACGGGGCGGAGCCGGTCGATCCCGACACCGCCGAGGCGTTCTGCGAGCGCCTCTCGCCCCAGGGCTTCCGCCGCTCCAGCTACTTCCCCGTCTACGGGCTGGCGGAATCCACCCTCTCGGTCGCCTTCCCCCCGCTGGGCCGGGGAGTGAAGATCGACCACGTGCGGCGCGCGGACCTGGCCGACGGGCGCGCCGTCCCGGCCGAGCCGGGCCCGGGATCGATGCCGGTGGTCTCGGTGGGAAGCCCCATCGACGGGCACGAGGTGAGCATCGTCGGGCCCGACCATGCCCCGCTGCCCGAGCGCAGGCTGGGGGAGATCTGGGTGAAGGGCCCCAGCGTCTCGCCCTGGTACTTCGAACAGCACCATGCCCAGCGCGAGCGGCGCACCGCCCTGCGCACGGGCGACGTCGGCTACCTGGCGGACGGCGAGCTGTACGT